>JALOKO010000566.1 GCA_025456495.1 Bryobacterales bacterium
TTCAGCGATGGGCAGTTGAAGGAGGCGTTGGAGCGGCGCGGTGAGGGCGCACTGTTGCCGAAATTGAAGAAGCTGGAATCGCTCTTCGATTTCGCGCACCGGCCGGTGTTGCTCGACATGGTGCTGGCATCGAAAGAAGAGTGGAAATCGGACCGGGATGTGACGCTGGCGGACCTGTATGCAGGCTATACAGAGAAGCTGCTGCATTTGCGTCCGGACTTTCCGGACGACGAGCGGCGCATCGTGATTGAGGATAGCGCGTGGCGGATGCAGAGCACGCAGAAGTTGAAGCTGCGGGCGGCGGACTTTGAGGAACTGGTGCAGAAGCGGTTCCCCGGTGAGGACGCGATGAAGGTGGCGCGACGCGGCAAGGATTTGAGTTCGCAGGCTTCGTACTTCCGGCGGGAAGGCGATTGGTTTAGCTTCGCGCACAAGTCGTTCTTGGAGTATTTTGTGGCGCGGCGGGTGGCCGAGGAGATTCGAGCGCAACGGAAGACCGATATCCCTCTGACGGATGTGATTGTGGCGTTTCTGCCGGATCTGTTGCCGGATGTTGTGTATGAGCCGAAAGAGAAGGATGGGATGGTTCTGGTGCGGAAGGCGGTGTTTGTCTTCGGTGCCGAGCATGAAAAGAACCTCAAGATCGAGGAGAGCACGCAGGACTTCTGGATCGACAAACATCCGGTGACAAACGCAGAGTATCTGGCTTTCTTGCAGCGGAAGGGCGTGGACTCGAAGTGGATCGACCACCGTGGGTCCCGTATCAAGGCGGATGCCGCAGGCGCTTTGACGATAGAGCACGGCTATGAGCACCATCCGGTGACGGGAGTCTCCTGGTTCGGGGCTGAGGCGTTTGCGAATGATGCGGGCAAGCGGCTGCCAACCGAGCAGGAATGGGAATTGGCGGCGCGAGGAATCGATGGGCGTGAGTATCCTTGGCGTGGTCCGTTCTCTGGGAGTTTTTGCAACACTGATGAATCGGAGATCCTAAACACGACGGCCGTCGGCCCGATATCCCAAAGGTACAGCCGCCACTGGTGCACTGGACATGGCAGGCAACGTCTGGGAATGGACATCAACCGACGAAGGCGGATCGAAGATTCTGCGTGGCGGTTCTTGGACCAACTACTCCAGTGTCGCCCGGTGTGCGTCCCGTGTCTTGTATCATCCTTTCATCTGCGGCGCCGACGGGTTCCGGTGCGTCAGGACCTAACGCGTACCCTTTTCTCTCTGAATACCAGCCGTGCCCGGGCGCGAGGAGGGAAACGGGGCGAAGCCCCGCGATTTTTTTGAGGGGGTGCATGGAAAATGGCTGGCTGCCAGCCCCAACCTGCGAGCCCGCCGCCAGCCTATTTGATCTTCGTCCGGCGGAGAAAAGCACGTCGCACAGGACACGCCGGCACAGGACCCTAAGCCTGGACATCTTCTCTCGCACGGTCGGAAAGTCAGGTGAGCTTTCCGCATCTGGCCGTGTTGGAATTGTTGGGGTCCATGTAAACGTTGGTCCAGAACTGGCTGGTGAGATTTCCGATCGGCAAACCGCGGCGGCGCTCGAAGGGAGTGAAGAGATCGTTTCCATTGAAGCGGAAGCCGGCGTGTTGGCATGCGTGGTGACTCGCCCGTTTTCGGCAAGAACACCGAACGGATTTATTGCCTGGACGTTGCCGCTTGGGAAAGATAGAGTTCGACTTGATCGCTGGTCCAAGTCGCCACTCCGCAGCCGAAAAAGTCGGTGTCTTCCGTCCAGATCGCACAGTTTAGAGCCATGGCTGTTGCTGAGATTGGCCAATCATCCTCATCGCGATGTGCAATTCTGAGGCGGGCGACGTGTTCGAAGCTGCGGTAAGTTGCGAGGCCGACTGGCTGGACGAGTTCGGGAAGAAGGTCCAACAGGCCAAGTCCTGGTTCGACGGGCAATTGGCGGCGTTCCAGAATTGCCGGAAGCGAACTGCGAGCTTCGGCGAAGTCCGTATCGGGAGCAAAGAAGCCGATCCGGCTGACATACCGTTGCAACAGCGAGTGGACACGAACTCCGAGTACCGCGCGGATCAAGATATTCGCATCGAGAACGAGCATGCTGAGATCAGGGCTTTTTCGACCGCCGTTGGCGGCGGAGTTCTTTGAAGTCCGCGAGGAGTTCGTCTTCGATGGTTCCGGCGGCGGCGATCAGTTCCTGCATCTTTTCGCCAGCGACCCGGAAGGCTTCCAGATCCGCCTTGTTTGGCTTGGGCTTGGTTGGGACAAAGATGCCGATGGTGGTTCCGTGCCGGTAACGGCAACGGGACTCGACGACTCGAGGTAGGTTGCAAGGTTTTCCCGGAATTCGCGGATCCCAACTTTCGTGGTTTGCATGGCGGCTCCTCGCTTTGTGCACACAAGAACACGCCGATGGAGCAAACCAAGTGTTGCCGGTGGCGAGTTGTACCGGACGAAAATCAAAAAGGCTGGTTACGGAATCGCCGGTTGGGGCTGGCCGCCAGCCATCTTCTGTCACCCCCCCAAAGGCCGCCGGGTCGCGTCCCCCCCCAATCCCACGGTTCAGCAGGAAAAGAAAGTAGCGTAAGCAGTGAAGCGGAAAAGGGGTCTCGTTGGAGGAGCGGGAGGGCACCTTCAAGACGGCAAGCAACTGCGCC
>JALOKO010000094.1 GCA_025456495.1 Bryobacterales bacterium
AGGTGAGTACCATGAAGTGGATTTTTCTGGCGGTCTTGCTGACCATGGGTTGCTGGATGCAGGTTTTTGCCCAGGACACCCGAGGGTCCATATCCGGATCGATCACGGACACTAGCGGCGCGTCCATCCCCGGTGCGCGGGTGGTGGTCACGAACACACAAACCAATGTCGCGGTGGAGGCTCAGGCAAGTGGAGCTGGATCATACTCCGCTGTCTATCTGCTGCCGGGCACCTACTCAGTAACGGTGGAGGCACAGGGCTTCAAGCGGCTGGTGCGGGACGGCCTTGAGCTTCGCGTGTCCGACAGGCTGACAGTGAACCTGCAATTGGAGGTGGGGGCGGTTTCCGACGTGGTGAACGTCACCGCGGAAGCACCCCTGCTGGAGGCCAGCACGGCCACCACCGGGCAGGTGATTGACCGTCGGCGCATCACGGAGTTGCCGTTGGGAGAAGGCAATCCGATGACCCTGATTCAGCTTGCCCCTGGCATTGCGGTGACCGGCGGCTTCACCAGCAACTCGGCCCTGAGCAATAGCGGCCCATCGAATTTCGAAGTGAACGGCTCTCCTGGTGGAAATGAATTTACGATGGATGGCGCGCCCAACACGGCCGACCGCCAGGGCAACGGCGCGGCGCGCGTGGGTCTGCAGCCACCCACCGATGCCGTGGAGGAGTTCAAGGTGGTGACCGCCAGCTTCGACGCCCAGCAGGGCAGAACTGCGGGCGGCAGCGTGGATGTGGCGGTGAAGTCCGGCACCAATGAGTTGCACGGCACGCTGTACCACTTTGTCCGTAACGACATTCTGTCAGCGAATAACTTCTTCAATAACCGCCAGAGTATCGAACGCCCCGTTCGTCGCTATAACCGTTTTGGCGGCACCGTGGGTGGACCGGTGTTTCTTCCGAAGCTCTATGACGGACGGAATCGCAGCTTTTTCTTTACCAGCTATGAGCAGATTCGCCCCATCACGCCAGACTTCGAATCATGGACGCTGCCTACGGACGATTTTCGACGCGGCGACTTCACGTCGCTGTTGAGCGGAGCTTCGCCGCAATTGGTGTACGATCCGCTAACGGCGCGCCGGGAAGGCTCCCGCGTGGTGCGGACGCCGATCGTGTGTAACGGGGCATCCAACGTGATTTGCCAAAACCGGATTAGCCCCATCGCTTCCACATTCCTTTCGTATTTGCCGCTGCCGAATACCAACCTTGACCAGCCAACGAACAACTTCTTTGGCAATGCGCGGCCGACAAATCAGTACTATGTGTTTCTGTCGCGGTTTGACCATCAGTTTAATGACAAGAATCGCGTGTTCGTGCGCTACTCGCGCAGCAACAGGACGGAACTGGACGAGAACTCCACGGGGCGCGTGAACGGCGTGCGGGCTACCGGCCGCATTGGTACGCGCGGCAATGATTCAGGAGTGGTGGACTACGTGTATGTCGCTTCCGCGACGACAGTTCTGAATCTGCGCGGGAGCCTTGCCCGTTTTCATCAGGACCGCTTTTCGATGGCATCCGAGGATTTCGATGTTCGCCAGATGGGTTTCTCTCCGCAGGCATTGGCATTGTTCACCGCCAATACGCTTCCGCAGATGAACATCAACGGCTACTCCAACCTGGTGGAACCCACCGGTTTCGACAACGCTACGCCCACCTGGGCCTTCCAGCCCACGTTGACCAAATTCGCGGGAAATCACGCGATGAAGTTTGGGTATGATTACCGCGTCTACCAGCAGAACCGCCGGGAACAGACCTTCCAGGCCGGGCAGTATAGCTTCAACAACAGCTTCACGCGGATCAACGACCAGAACCCATCCATTCCACTGATCCAGAATCAGGCACAGTCGCTGGCTTCGTTTCTGCTGGGGATTCCCACCGGAGGGAACTTCCCGTTGCTGGCGGATAACGCCGCTACCGCGAAGTATCACGGTATCTTTTTCCAGGATGACTGGAAGGTTTCCAACAAGCTGACGTTGAACCTGGGATTGCGCTATGAGCTGGACCTGGGAACGACCGAACGCTACAACCGGATCGTGCGCGACCTGGACACCAATGTCATCAGCCCCGTGAACGATGCGGTGCGGGCCAACTACGCGCTGAACCCCATCCCGCAGATTCCCGTGAGTGACTTCCAACTGCGGGGTGGCCTGTTGTTTGCTGACCCCAACAACCGCGCGGCCTTCAATGCGGACCGCAACAACTTCCAGCCGCGTATCGGTGGCGCCTATCAATTGAATAGCCGCACCGTCATTCGCGCGGGCTACGGAATGTTCATGGTGCCTTTCGTGATGGATGGCATCAACCAGAACGGCTTCAGCCGGAATACTCCGCTTGTGCCGTCCGATGACCTGGGGCTGACCTTCCGTGCGAGTCTGGCTGACCCCTTCCCGCAAGGCTATATCGCGGAAATCAATCGGGGGCTGGATAGCCTGCTAGGGCAGGGCCTGGGAACCATTGTGCGGGCAGACCGCAAGAACGGCATTCTGCAGCGTTGGGAAGTGAGCCTGCAAAGGGAATTGCCTGGACGGTGGTTGATTGAGGCATCCTATATTGGCAATTCCGCCAGTGACCTGCTTACCGGGCGGCCCGGGAACCCCGTGCTACGCGAGTTCCAATCGCCAAGCACCGTGCGTGACCAGGACCTCATCAACCTGCTGGATGCGCCGGTGGCGAACCCCTTCCGCAACGTGGAGGCCTTCCGTGGCACCAACCTGTTCACGGCCAACGTCATCACCCGCCGCAACCTGCTGCGGCCCTTCCCGCATCTGGGTGGATTCACCCTGGAGCACTACGACGGAACCAGCTCTTTCCACTCCGGGCAACTTCGTGTGGAAAAGCGTTTCTCGCAGGGCTATACCTTCCTGGCATCGTATGCGTGGTCGAAGTATCTGGAGCAGGTGAGCTTGCTGAACGACACGGATCCGGAGTATGAGCGGCGGCTAAATGACGCGGACATCCCCCACCGCTTGGCATTGAGCGGCATCTACGAGTTGCCCTTCGGGCGTGGACGCAAGTTCGGTTCCGGCTGGGGAAAAGGTTTGGATCTGCTGGCCGGCGGGTGGCAGGTGCAGGGCTTGTTTCAATATCAGGCCGGCACGCCGCTTACCCTGGGCAACGTGTATTTCAACGGAAGCCTGGCGGACCTGAACCCGGAGATCCGCAGTTCCACCATTGGCATTCTTGGCGGAAACAACATCACCGACAACGTGTTCCAGACCAACATCCAGAACACAGGGTTCTACTTCGACGACGACGCGGTGCGAACCAACGGGCAGCTTGACCCTGCAAAGCAACGCGACGACCGGCGAATCCAGTTGGCCGACAATTTGCGCTACCTACCGTCGCGCGCATCCAATCTTCGCAATCAGGCCATCATGCTGCTGGATGTTTCGGCGATCAAGAACTTCCGGTTCACCGAAACCACCATGCTGCAGTTTCGGGCGGAGGCCATCAATGCCCCCAACCGGATGCACTTTGAAGGACCGAACCTGAACCCCCGCGATTCCAACTTCGGCCGGGTGACCAGCACAGGCAGCCCCACGTTGCCACGCGAGTTCCAACTTGGGCTGCGGCTGGTGTTCTAGAGGCGGGGTAACCAAATTACCAAACGCAGACCCGGCGTCGGCTTCCACCGCACGCCGGGTCTGCCCTCTTGAAAGGCGGGACTAGATGTCAGAGCACGTGACCCACCTTGGGCTATTTGAAGATGCGGCGCGGGTGACCTTGCACCACCCACGCATGCACGAACATTTCAAGCAGGCATTGCGCGCGAGTTGGCGCGCGGGTTGTCTGGGTGCGATTACCCGTTCAGGGGATCGCTTCTCTATCGGGCTCATCTCGAAGGTCCGTCAATCCTGGGAATCCACCGGCGCTTCCCGAGCACTGGAAGACAAACTTGCCTTCCTGCTGGGCTGGCGGGTCCACCAAGCGGCGGACCGGCGTTTCAAGAACGTCTTTCGTGAGCTGCAGCCGAAGCACTACCAGTATCCCAACCCGGCGCCACCAGATGCCACGGTCTATCACGATGTGGTGGTATTCCGTGAAGTGTATGGCTATGGGCGGCTGGCTCCGTTCCAACCCGCTGCGCTGGACTACAGGCTGGAATCGAATGCATTCGCCAAGCATGCCGAGCCTCATTTTGTCGAGGCGATCCTGCGCAGTTGCTGGCAGCAAACCCTTCTTCGGAACCAACGGTTTCTTGCCAACGAGAAGGACCCCACAGCTTGGCAGAAGCTGCTGGAAGCGCGCATTGAGCCATTCACGGTAGACATCCGTCGCTATGTGGACGCGCATGGAAACCCCGACCCTGGGTGGTATCAGCGCTTCATCGTTGCGCAGAACTTCTACAATCCCGAAGACCCGCTACTGCGAGTGGCGCGGGACCTGCAGCACGGGAAATCCGTGACCGAGGGCGTCCTGCTGGCCAGTTTGCAGGATGTGGATTCCCAGAGCCAGTATGCCCAGGCGCTGGCCAACGGGATCACCTACATTCATGCGGCCAACGCCTACTGGAATCACGAGATTGACGAACGGGAGTTGGGACGCCGCTTCCATATCGGTTCATCCCATCTGGAGACGCCCGCCAAGGAGAGTGCGCCATGACTGACATCAGCCGTCGAGACCTGCTGGTAGGTACGGCGCTGTGGGCAAATCCAGCGCTGTGGGCGTTGGCGGAAGGGGCGGCCAGCGCGGACCCTACGTTTCCTGGTGGCAGCATCCGGCCTGGCGACGTGGCGCGCACAGCCATGCTGCATGATGCTGTCATCCTGACGATGCTCTCCCAGGGAACACCGGCAAGCATCCGCCACCTGCTGGCCCTGGAGCCGGCGGATGTGCTGTTGGGGCAAGCCCTCGCATCGGGTGTGCCCGCGGGAACTGAGAAACCCCAACCCGACGCATTGCGTTTGGGCGCGAAGATGGCCGCGGCGGCGGATGCGCTGTTGCAGCCCATGCTTCCCACCAACACCACCGAACGCGACGCCTGTTTGCTGTACTGGGATGTCGCAACCATGCTGGGCTCATCGGGAAGCCCCGGTCCGCTGAAGGAAGCCATTCCGATGGATCAGCTACGTGGCTTTTTCGAGGCGCTGCACCGTCGATTGTTCATCGGCATTCATACCCTGGAACCGGACGCGGAAGACATTGAGGGATGGATTGAGCGTATCGTGGCCTGGGATGCTCAGCGAGAAGGCATGAGTGACCGGTATGCGCGGGCATTGGCCACCCGAGACTCCGCGGAGTGGCGGCGCTTCGTGGAGGAAGCGGGCTTCTACAGCGTAGAGGATCCATACATCCGCCTGGCGCTTGCGGCGCGGAAAGGTGCGGTCACCAGTACGGAAGCTTCTGCGCGCCTCACGGCCAGCCAACCCGCCTGTGTTTATGCAAAGGCCATGCAAGCAGCCATTCGCGCGGCCTCATGAGCATCTCGCGCAGTGGCGGTGCAGATACCCGAGCGGCATGACTGCACCACGCGAAGCGGCATGACTGCACCGTCGGAAAGGCATGATTGGCAGCCCCGCCTTCGGGGCTAACGCACTGGGCAGCGTGGTTCGGCCGAGGCCACCCGGCTGGCGATCTGGTTCAGCGTGGAGGCGTCGCTCCACGGGAGATTCACCAGAGTTGCGCGCGTCGACTCACTCCCCACCGGACCTTCGATGACGGCAGGAGGCGCGGATACCCGGCGTCCCGTGAGGCACTGGTAGAAGAGCAGCGTCGCCAGATAGGATCCTGCCATGGTGGGATGCGACCGGTCTGGCATGTGCATGGAGACAGATGGCGCTTCGATGCGGGTGACCGTGAAGCCGAGCCCAACCGGGACGATGACGGCGTTGAGCGAGGCCGCGACGCGCGTAAAGGCGTCATCCAGCCGTCGCTGCTGCTCAGGGTAGCCATCGCGCGCCCAGGTGGCATACAGCACGGTGCGGGCTCCTACCTTGCGAATTTCGGCGTCGAACTTTGCTGCAAATTCCTCGTACTGGGCGGGCGCGTTGACGTACGGGTTCTCGCCCGCTTTCGGGGTGTTGCCCAGCAACGACTGCTCTTGGAGCACGACGAAATCCCAGCCCCCCTGCCGGATCGCCTTCAAGGCCTGCCCCTGGGTCCAGTGCCACTGCAGGGTCTTGCCGCCGCTGAGGGATTGGCCAGTCTGAATCCGAGGCCCATTCTTCTGACTTGCGGATACCTGCTCCAGCAGATAGGGGAGGTTGCTGTAGCCCGTGTAGCTGTTGCCGATGAACAACACACGCAAGGGCTTGTTGGCCGCATCCGTGGCGGCGGGCTGAGCGACAGCCATCGTGGCGAAGCAGAGGACGAGCAAGACAGGAAGGCAATAGGGGCGCATGGGATCATTATCGACCGGATTTCCGATGACCGGGCCCAGGTCTATCGGGGAACTGGATTCCTGCTATTGACGCAACCCCGGGCCAATGACGACCGCCCCCAACGAATCGCGTGGCCGTATGGGAAAGCCGCGAACGTCGGAGGCACCCACCAGAAAGAGGTTAGGCATAGCGGCTGATGGGCTAAGCCAGCAGGCTGAGGGAGCTAACCCAGCAAGGTGAGGATGTTCCGCAGTTCTTCGCGAAGCGCGCCAACATTGACCGACTGCGGACTGGACTTCACCGAAGACGCTATGGGGTCTGCTGAGACCGCCATCACCAGTTCCCGGTCCGCTTCGTTGGTCGGGGCGAGGCTGGACCCGTCGTGGCAGGCTGCCTCCAACGGATCCATGGACCGGACGCGCTGTCGCGCCAGATCCTTCAGGTAGTTCCGGGCGCCCTTGATGGTGTACTGCCGCTCATACAGAAGCTGGCGGATGAGCAGCAGTTGCTCAACCTCTTTGCGACGATACATGCGGTGACCGGAACCGGACTTCTTCGGCGCCAGTTGCGGGAATTCCGTCTCCCAATAGCGCAGCACGTAGGTCTCTACGCCCACGATCCGGCTCACCTCACCGATGCGAAACATCAGCTTGTCAGGGATTTCCGTGGGAGGGGAGATGCGATGGTCAGCCTTGTCGTCGGCGGATCTGGAGCGGGCTACGGCACTCACAGCCATAGATGTCATTTTAATGCAAAACTGAAGCGGGCGAGGGACGATTCGTGAAGAACGGGCGCTTTTCCAGAACGTTACAGAGGTTGCGCTCAGGAAGGAGCAGGGGTAAATGATGGTTCGGTCAGGGATTCATCCGGTGCTGGAAGCGCTGCGGGCGGGATCGCCGTTGGATCGGGTGATGGTGGCGAGAGGCATGGGCGGGCCGCGCATTCAGGAAATCATCGACGCCTGCCGTGCGGCCAAGGTGCCGGTGCGCTTTGAGCCAAGGGAAGCCCTGGACCGGCTGGCCAAGGGTAGCGTCCATCAGGGCGTGGTGGCCGTGGGCGCGGAACGGGCCTACCAATCGCTGGCCGATGTGACCGGGCGGGAGATGCTTGTGCTGCTGGATGGCGTGGAGGATCCGCACAACCTGGGGGCGATCGTCCGGAGTGCGCATGCGGCGGGCGCGGGTGCGGTGGTGTTGCCGGAACGTCGCGCGGCTGGCATCACAGATACGGTCACCAAGAGTGCGGCGGGTGCGCTGGAGTACTTGCCGCTGGTGCGCGTAAAGAACCTCGCCAATGCGATGGAAGAGCTGAAGCAAGCGGGCTATTGGATCTATGGTCTGGATGAGCGGGGTACGGTGGCGCACTGGGATGTGCCATGGCAGTCGCCATCGGCCATCGTGCTGGGGGCCGAGGGCCATGGATTGCACCGGTTGGTGCGCGATGGCTGCGACTACCTGCTGCGGATTCCCATGGCGGGTGAGGTGGCCTCGCTGAACGTTTCCGTGGCGGCGGGCGTGGTGCTGTTTGAGTGGCGGCGCACGCTGGCTGCGAAACGGATTCCATAGCGTCCCACGGACACGCCGGGCCGCCTAGCGGTTACAATGCGGCAATGCGTTTGCCTGTCTCTTTCCTGCTGATGCTTTCTCTGCTGGTGCTAAGCCCGCCTGGCTATGCCGCTGACCCGGTGCGCGCGCGGCAGGGCATGGTGGTGTCTAATGATCTCATCGCCAGCCGGGTGGGCGTGGAGGTCCTGCGACAGGGAGGCAATGCCGTGGATGCCGCCATCGCGGTGGGCCTGGCGCTTGCGGTTACCTATCCCGCTGCGGGCAATGTAGGCGGTGGGGGCTTCATGTTGATCCGCCTTGCCGATGGCGCCACCACCTTCATTGACTTCCGCGAGAAGGCGCCCGCATCGGCAACCAGGGACATGTACCGGACGGTAAGGAACCCTGAGGCAATCCGCTCAGATTACCAGGGCCAGCAGATGCGCATGGCGTTGTCGGAGAGCATCGTGGGATGGCGAGCGCCAGGTGTTCCCGGTACGGTGCGTGGTCTGGAGATGGCCTCACGGAACTACGGCAAGCTGCCTTGGAAGCAGGTGGTGACACCAGCTGTGCTGCTGGCGCGCGACGGATTTGAGGTGCACTTCAACCTGGCCGAGAGCTTGAAGAATTCCACCCGGCTGCTGGGACGGTTCCCGGAAACGAAGCGCGTCTTCCTGCGGGATGAGAACTTTTACCAGCCGGGCGAGACCTTCCAGCAACCAGACTTGGCGGCGGTGCTGCAGCGGGTGGCGGACCAGGGATCGAAGGGCTTCTATGAGGGAGAAACCGCGCGCTTGATTGCCAAGGCGATGCAGGAGAATGGCGGCGAGATCACCCTGGAGGACCTGAAGAACTACCACGCGGTGGAGCGTAAACCACTGGAGACCACCTACAACGGCCATCACATCTTCACTGCGCCGCCACCCAGTTCGGGTGGGGTGGGCATCGTCCAAATGCTGGGGATGCTGGAGGGCAGCGGCTACCAGGAGGGTGGCTTCAATGCGGCCTCCACGTGGCACTACGTGGCCGAGGTGATGCGGCGTTACTACGCGGACCGCAGCGAGTATCTGGCTGACCCGGACTTCTATGCGGTGCCCCTGGAACGCTTACTGGACAAGCGGTATCTGGCCGCGCGACGCGCGACGATTGCGCGCGACAAGGCAAGCACCAGCGAGGAAATCCTGCCGGGCAAGGCAGCGGGCTACGAGAGCATGGAGACCACGCACTACTCCGTGGTGGATGCGGCTGGCAATGCCGTTGCGGTCACCTACACCCTGAATGGCAGTTACGGAAGCGGCGTGACGGTTCCGGGCACCGGCATTCTGCTGAACAATGAAATGGACGATTTTGCCACCAAGCCGGGCGAGCCCAATATGTTCGGGCTGGTGCAGGGCGAGGCCAATAAAGTGGAGCCCGGCAAGCGGCCGCTATCCTCCATGACACCCACCATTGTCACCAAGGATGGCAAGCTGCGGATGGTGGTGGGTTCCCCCGGTGGCGGGCGCATCATCAATGCGGTGTTCCAGGCAATCCTGAATGTGGTGGACTTCCAGATGAACGCCCAGGATGCAGTGGACGCGCCCCGCATTCATCACCAATGGCAGCCGGACAAGCTGTACGTGCAGGAGGGCGTCTCTCCCGATACGCGCGTGCTGTTGAAGGCGATGGGCCACGATGTGACGCCCAGCAGCTATATCGGAAGGCTACAGGCGATTGTGGTGCGCGAGGATGGCTGGCTGGAGGGCGGCTCCAACTCCATTCCGCACGGTGGTGCAGTAGGGTATTAGAGGCAGGCCGTTCCAGCCCGCCGGAAGGAACACTCCGATGAGCCAGTCGCGTCGAGACTTGTTGAAGGCCGGAAGCACGCTCTTGCCGACGATCGCGGGCGCCCAGGTTGCGGCGGGGCAGTCCGACAGAGAGCCAGCGAAGTATCGCAACTACTTCGGCGACCTCCACAACCACAATCAGGTTGGCTACGCCCAGGGCACGCTGACGCGCAGTTTCGAGATCGCGCGCAACCATCTGGATTTCTACGCCTTCACCCCTCATTCCTACTGGCCCGATGTCGGCAAGTACGATGGGCGCATTGAAACCAAGTGGAAGA
>JALOKO010000567.1 GCA_025456495.1 Bryobacterales bacterium
TGCTCTGCACGGTGCGGCTGACTTCAACCGGCGGCAAGGCTTCCGTGACGGTCACCGTTTCGTTCACGTTTGCAACCTGCAGACGCAGGTCCGCGCGAGCCGTTTGACCGGAACCAACCACCACGTTCTCGCGGTTGAGGCGGGCGAACCCAGCCTGCTCCACCGTCAGTGTGTAGTTGCCGGTTGGCACCAAGGGAAACCGGTAGCGTCCCGCGGAGTCCGCGATGGTGGAAAACTGCAAGCCCGTTCCGGTGTTTAAGGCGCGTACATTCGCGGAACTCACCGCTTGGCCGTCAGCGGAAAGCACCACGCCCTCGATGACGCCATCCAGCCCCTGACCCTGCGCCCACAGTCCCGTGCCGCTGAGCATCCATGCGACAGCAAGGATGACGGTGAGCCTCCAAATTGCGATTCGATTGTTTCTCACGAAATTAGATCTCCTGAAGCGTATTCTTAAAATTACTTAAGTTTTGCGCGAGAACTGCTGTCAGGCAATTTCCGCGCTGTACTATAAGATCCAAACTTGGTATTGTAATATTCTGTCATTTAGTTTCAATAGTATTTCACGATGAGTTCTTTGCAAATAGTATTCATAAACGGCTTCCTGGTCGTGGAATGCGGCGACGTCGGCTGGATGTCTTGAGAGACCCGAAGGGCAATGCGTTGGGGACCATTCCGGGAGGGAGGCTTTGTTGTGGGTGTATCGGCGCCAACGACCGAGAAGCAGGTCAAGTGCATGAAACCTCCGGCCAGTGGCGGAACGTCCACGGAAGCAGAAGCGACCCGAAATGCGCGGCGCATGGCGGGCTGGTTTCGGAGATTTTGTAAATTGAGACGCGTACTAGCCGATCTGAGCGGTAATTTCGCGTATCTCAACAGAGGGTAGATATCGTGAACGGCGGCAAGGACGACAAAGCGACGCGCTCCTGGGTGGCAGAGGGCGCGGTGTGGGTGATGGTGCTGGCTGGCATCGTACTGGCGATTGCAGCGGGACGGGAGACCGCGTCTCTGTTTGCTGCCCCGCAGGCCTGGGTGGATACGGAGGCAACGGTGGTGCGCACGCGCGTTCGCGAGGTTCGCCATCGCGCTCCTTTGTCGATGCGGGAGACCAGCGTCGGCTACCAGGTGATGCAGGAGTTGGTGTACTTCCGCAAGGGGAACCGCTACCAGGAAGTGGTGTCGCTGGGCCTATTCGGCTCAGAGTCAGAAGCCGAGGCTGTGGCGCGGAAGGCGGCGCGACCCGGTTCTACCCTCACCATCTGGGTGGACGCCGGCAACCCCGCGCAAATCCGCATGGAGCCCGTGGTTGCAGAACAAAGCTGGAAACAGGCGCCACACGCGTTCCTGCGAATTGTATTCAGCGCCTAAGCCAAGCCGCTGGCCATTCTTACCTGGTTTGCGTTCCGTATTGCCTGGCGTAATAGTCACGATATTCCCCACTCTTGGCCCGGGCTACCCAGTCAGCATGGTCTTGATACCATTGCACGGTCCGCCTTAGACCATCCTCAAACGGAACCTCGCGCGTCCAGCCCAGTTCCTCTTCCATCCGCGTACAATCCACCGCATAGCGACGGTCATGGCCTGGGCGGTCAGTGACTGTGGTCAGCAGGGACTCCGGCTTGCCCAAAATTCCCAGTAACATCCCCAGCACCTCGCGATTGGTACGTGGGTTGCGACCACCAATGTGGTAAGTGGACCCGGCCTTGCCCTTTCGGGCTACCAGATGCAATGCGGCGCAGTTATCGGCGACGTGAATCCAGTCGCGCACCTGCAGGCCGTCGCCGTAGACGGGGACGGGGCGGTTCGCCAGCATGTTGCTGATGGCCAGAGGCAGCAGCTTCTCAGGGAACTGATAAGGCCCGTAGTTGTTGCTGGTGCGGGTGATGATGGCGTCGATGGCGAAGGTGCGCACGGCCGCGTTGACCAGGTGTTCGGCGGCAGTCTTGCTGGCGGCGTAGGGGCTGGACGGCTCAAGGGGATCCCCCTCCTTGAAGGCGCGCGGGGCGGGGATATCGCCGCCCACCTCATCGGTGGAGATATGCAGGAAGCGGCCCGCCTTACGCGCCCGGGCGACATCCAGCATCACCTGGGTGCCCAGCACGTTGGCCCGGACAAACTCCGTGGCGCTGAGGATGCTGCGGTCGACGTGGGATTCGGCGGCGAAGTGGACCACCAGGTCACAGGCATCGGGCATGGCGGCGTGGACCGCTTCCGGGTCGCAGACATCGCCCTGCACCAATGAATAGCCAGGCGCGCCCTCCACCGAAGCCAGATTTTCGAGGTTGGCGGCGTAGGTGAGCTTATCGAAATTGATGAGCCTGTCGCTTGGGTGCTGCGCCAGCCAGTCGCGGATAAACTGCGACCCGATAAAGCCTGCTCCGCCAGTCACAAATACAGTCACTCGATGTCTCCTCAATGACACGCGTCCATGGAAACCCGCATGGAAACGCTGCTACTCCACGGTAACGCTCTTGGCCAGGTTACGGGGCTGGTCCACGTCGCAGCCGCGGCGCAGGGCGATGTGGTAGGCCAGCAATTGCAGGGGCGCCACCTCCAGGATGGGCAGCAGCAATTCGTCAGCCTCAGGAACGGCAAAGGTGTGCGAGCACAGCCTG
>JALOKO010000001.1 GCA_025456495.1 Bryobacterales bacterium
CGTCCCCGGCTGGACGCGGACCGTCTGCACGGCGATTGTTTTGAATGAAATGGGCCGGGCTGAACCCGGCGTTACTCCTGACCTAAGTGGAGCCGAGGAACCAATGAATCTTCCCGCACTTTCTATTCGTCGACCGGTCACTGTGATGATGGTCACCCTGATTGCCATCCTGTTGGGCGTGGTGGCCTTCATGGGGATTCCCGTGGACTTGATGCCCGCGACAGAGTATCCCACCCTGACCGTCTCAGTGGACTATCCGGGAGTTGGTCCCCAGGAAATGGAGAACCTGATTGCCCGTCCGTTGGAGCAGTCACTCAGTTCCACCCCGGGCGTTGAGCAGATCACGTCCTCGGCCAGTGAGGGCAACGCGAATGTTCGCGTCTCCTTCACTTACGGGTCAAACCTGGACGAGGCCGCCAACGAAGTGCGAACCCGCATCGACCGCCGCCGCGGAACGCTTCCCGAGGATTCCTCGCCGCCTGTGATCTACAAGTTCGATGTCTCCCAGTTCCCCATCATGTTTCTGACGGCGGCCTCGCCCACGATGGACCAGAAGGAACTGCGCTACTTCGTGGAGAAGAACATCCAGTACCGGATTGAGCGCGTGCCCGGCGTGGCCGAGGTGCGGGTCCGCGGTGGTTTGCGTCGCGAAATCCACGTGGACGTTGACCTGAAGAAGCTGCGCTCCCTCAACCTATCCATGAGCCAGTTGGTGAATACCATCCGCGCGGAGAATTTGAATCTGCCCGTGGGTCCGGTGACGGAAGGCCGGTTCGAATTGCTGGTGCGCACCCAGGGTGAGTTCAAGAGCCTGGACCAGATCCGGAGTGTGGTGATTACCAGCCGTGGCGGGGTGCCGATCTACCTGAAGGACATCGCAACGGTGGAGGATTCCAACGAGGATGTGCGCGCGCTGATCAGCCAGGATGGCAGTCCCGCTGTCCGCGTCTTCATCAACAAGCAGTCCGGCGCGAATACGGTGGAGGTGTCCAAAGGCGTCCGGGCGGAGATGGAGAGGATCAACCGGGATTACCCCGATTTCAAGATGGGAATCAGCGTGGATAGCGCCCAGTTCATCCAGGCATCGATCAACAACGTGAAGGACTCCGCCATCCAGGGCGCCGGCCTGGCGGTGATCGTGCTGATCTTCTTCCTGCGCAACGTCCTTAGCACCATGGTGATTGGCGTTGCGATTCCGATTGCCGTCATCTCCACCTTTGCCTTGATGTACTTCAATGGCTTTACGTTGAACATCGTCAGCTTTGGCGGATTGGCGCTAGGCATCGGCATGTTGGTGGATAACTCGATCGTGGTGCTGGAGAATATCTACCGCCACATGGAGATGGGCAAGACCCGCCTGCAGGCAGCGCTTGAGGGCAGCCGCGAAGTTGCGGGCGCGATCACGTCGTCCACCCTCACTACGCTTGCCGTATTTGTCCCGGTGCTGTTCAGCCAGGGAGTTTCGGCGCAAACCTTCAAGCAGTTGGCCGTGGTGGTGAGCTTTTCGTTGTTCGCGTCGCTGCTGGTGGCGCTGACCATCGTACCCATGATGTCGTCCCGGATGCTGAGTGCGTCTACGCATCTGGAAAAAGCGAACACATTCATGGGTAAGCTCTACCGCTTTGCGGGCCTGATTCCCGTTGGTCTTTCCAAGATGTATGGCGCGGTGCTGGTTCAGGCACTGCAGCATCGTGCTGTGGTGGTGCTGGCTGCTGCGGCGTTGTTTGGCTTCAGCATCTTCCTGGGTTCGAAGCTGGGCTTTGAGCTACAGCCGGAAGTGGACGAAGGCGAAATCGGCGTCAACGTGGAACTGGAGCCAGGGACGCAGGTGGCCGAGACCGACGCCATCATGCAGCGCTTACGCCAGATCGTGGTGGAGCGCATTCCGGAAGTGGAAGGGATTCTTGTGGAAAGTGGCCAGTCCGGTGGCGGCTGGCGTGGTGGCGGTGGGCAGAACCAGGGCGACATGCGCATCATGCTGAAGAGCCGTGATCAGCGGACCCGGTCCGCCAACGCGGTTACCGACGAGATTCGTCCGCTCATGCAAATTGAGCCCGGAATGCGGGTGACCACGCGGCTGCGTGGTAGCTTCATGAACCGGTTGTCCAGCGGATTTGGCGACGGCGACCGACTGGCGGTTGAGATTCGTGGTTATGACCTGGCCGTCCTCAATGACCTGGGAGTTCAGGTGCAAGGGGCGATGGGTCAGGTAGCGGGCGTGGTGGGTCCGCGTATTGTGGTCCCGCCGGGCAACCCGGAAATGGTGGTGCGTGTGGATCGCGCCAAGGCGTCCAGCCTGGGGCTGAATGTGGCGGACGTCGCGCAGACCATGGAAACGGCCATTGGCGGTCGTCAGGCATCGATGTTCCGGCAGGAAGGTGACGAATTCAACATTCGCGTGCGCCTGCAGGAGAAGGATCGTCTGGATCTCGCCCAGCTATCGCAGATTCCCCTGACGACAGCTTCGGGCGCGGTGGTCCCGGCCGGTTCGGTGGTGAGCCTGCAACGACGGGAGGGTCCGTCGCAGATCCAGCGCAAGGATCAGCAGCGCGTGCTCACGGTCTCTGGACAACTATCGAAGCGGGATTTGGGCAGCGTGGTGCGAGACCTGGAAAAGGAGTTGCGCTCCATTGAACTTCCGGATGGCTACGCGATCGGGTTTGGGGCCGAGTATGAAGAACAGCAGGAAGCCTTCCAGCAGATGATCCTCGCGGTCATCCTGGCGATTACCTTGGTGTATATGGTGATGGCGGCGCAGTTTGAGTCTCTGCGCGACCCCTTCATCATTCTGTTCTCCATCCCAGTCTCTATCATCGGCGTCACCACCATTCTGTTGGCCACCAACACCACAGTCACCATCCAGGCCTTGCTGGGAGTGATTGTGCTGGTGGGCATCGTGGTGAATAACGGGATTGTGCTGGTGGATTACGCCAACCAGTTGCGGCGCGACCACGGCATGGAACTGCTGCCCGCCGTGATCCAGGCCGGTGAAAGCCGCTTGCGGCCGATTCTGATGACCACGGCGACTACCGTATTGGGTCTGGCCCCGATGGCCCTGGGAATTGGCGAGGGAGCGGAACTGCAAGCACCTTTGGCGCGAGTGGTGATTGGCGGACTCACCGCATCCACGCTCATCACCTTGGTGCTTATCCCCGTTCTGTACCTCATCTTTGAGGGCTTAGCAGAGAAGGCCCACGCCCGCAAGCAGTCCCGGATGGGTTCTGCCGGTGTGCGTCCGGAAGCCACACCGGTAGCCGGCGACTAACGCGCGCCGCCTGCAACTATCGCCTACTGAGCAACGAGAAAGGGGGGCGAGCCGATTGGCTCGCCCCCCTTTTTCGTTCAATGCTGCCGTGTACTTGCGAACGTGGACCTAACTGGGGATCTCTCCCAGGAAGAATTCCTGCAACATCGGCACGACATGCTTGGGGTCGCGCATGTAGATGTTCATGGATCCGCCGAAGGTCTCTCCGTCGGCGCGGGTGAAGCGCACGTTATCCATATAGAACTGTCGGTCTCCGGGACCGCCGAACGACCGCGATACCTGAATGTCGGCGATGGCGCTTTGAGGAATCCCTGCCTTGGCCAGGGTGTCGCGGAGTTGCTGCACGACAAAACTGGCAACTTCGGGATGAATCTGACTGACGGGCCCACCCAGCCACGAGCTTACCTTCGCTTCAGGGAAGACCACCTCAACGTCAAAACGATGCCGCGAGCCATCAGAAGTGACAAATTCCTGCAGCCCCCACTCGGGAACCCGGTAGAGATTGGTGGCGAATGCGGTCTTGTCCGGTCCCGCCCCTGCCAGACGGGGAGCGATGGACCCGATGACTTCATTTGGAACCACATACTCACCGGATCGGAGGTCCGGTAGCAGGCGAGCGCCCCATTCCACCTGGGATGCCGACATGAAGGGCGTAGGCGCCTTCGGTCCCGGACGATCCGGATCCGCCAGGGCGTCCAGGCGGCTGCCTGCTGCGTCATTGGAACCGGTAACGCTACCTGTGGCGCTACGGGCTGCGCTTACCTGCGCTGACTCTCCACGGCGGTAGGGAATGATGAGTGCAATGTTGGAGTTACGGATGGCATGGGCCTGGCTTTGAGTGGCCGCACTGGCACGGGTTCCGGCGGACAAGGCAGTACCGGAGACCCGTTGGTCGGTATCGCTGGCTTGGCCCAGCACCTGCCGAAAACCGGTGTCGGCGCCATCAGTACCGGCTGCGCGTAGGCCGCTTCGGGTTCTCCGGACGGAAGTGGCCGAGCCCGTCGCGTCTAAACGCGGACCGCCGTCTCTTCCCGTACGCATCATCAAATCAAGGGTGTTCGTCGTTAGCATGGTGTACCCACGCCAACCGTATGCAAGCGAGGGGCCAAACGGAGGACGGCTGGGAATCCGTGCTTCACCGTCGGGCGACAGCTTCAGCGGCGAGCATCCCAATTCCGCCAACTCCTGTGGTGGGGCGACGCGATGGCGTCGGGGAAGCCCGGGCGCGTCTCTAGTTTTTCGGGTCTTGCGCCTGGTCTTCGTCCAGAACGAACTCAATCATCAGCGGGGTTGCGCTCCGCATGGGGCTGGTCTCCACCCACACCGCGTGCAGCCGAGGCGGCAGTGCCAGCCCGGGCGGCTCAAACTCCACCCGCACTTCCGCCGTCTCGCCGGCATTCAGTTCCTGGTGGCTGATTTCGGCGGTCAATCCATCCATGTCAACCCAGCGCAGATTCAGCTTCAGCATGCCCGGGAACGTGTTGCGCAGGACGGCTTTGCCCGCTGACTTGCCGTCGGCTTTCAGCTTCACGGCGCGAGGCTCAAAGCGGAGCGGGGCCTGCAGTTCGTTTACGGTGGGGCCCATGGTCACCCTGCCCGTGGAATCAGCAACCTGGGGAAGCTTTCCGGACGGTGCTTTGCCGGTGTTCTTCCGGATGGGGCCGAAGGGGGTTTGTACGTATTCCTCTCCGTCTTCGGCCTTCCGCTTCGGGGTGTACCACTTCCACTTGCCCTCCACCTGCTTCCATGTGGTGCTGAAAGGCATCTTCACGCGACCGCCCCCGACAGGGGTCGCCATGGCGCGTTCGCACAGCACGCCCACCGTGGCCTGGTCGTAGGAATCGTTGTAGCTGATCGTGAAGATCTCCATCGCGAAGCAATTGAACTTGTCCGACGCGATGTACGTGTCCAGGCTCTCAGAGGCAATGTAGGGAATGGACTCGCCCCACTTCTTTTCCATTTGCAGGGTGAGGAAGTCCTGCACCGTCGCTTTCAGACCGGCTTCCACCTCAGGAGGGGCCTTGCGGAACTGGCTGGCGGCGTCCTGGGCCAGACACGCGCCGAACGCGGCCAGTAGAGCCAACGTCGTCACCCAAAATGCTCGTTTCATGGAATGGGATGTCCTCATCAGGTCAACCGTCCGTCACATCGGTTTGGACCTGCCAACTAAGACGCAACCAAGGCCAAATTCGTTTTGGCGCAAGTCCAATTCGGAAGGGTGAGGCTCCCCCGAAGGCCGGGCGGAAGAGAAGTGGCTGGGAGGCAGGGACTCGAACCCCGATAGGCAGAGCCAGAATCTGCAGTCCTACCGTTAGACGACCTCCCAACAAACCTCCAGTTTATCACTAACGCTGAATTCTGCGAAAGGACAGAATGCGATGGATTCCTGACTGCACGACGACAGCAAAACGCAGGGATGCCCAATCGCATCGCGGGCAAGGCGCCGGGGGCCGGATTTGCGCCGCCGACCTGGCGCGCGCGATCCACGGGAGCGCCTCCCAACAGCGGGGCACGAGGGACGTTTGACGAACGCGCATCCTGTCGGTGATAAACCTAACGGCAGCGCTCCGGTGTAGCCTAGATGCAAGAGGATCCCCACCGATGTCGCAGATTCCCCCTGCTCGCCCCGGGCACTCGTCCACCCCATCGGCGACGCCGCATGCTGGCCACTCCGACACTGGCCACTCCGACACTGGCCACTCCAATACTGGCCACTCCAATACTGGCCACCCGCATGCGAAGGGACACGCGCACGGTCATCACGCCGCTCGGGATTATGCCCTAACCCCACTCAACGTCTATTGGGAAATGACTCAAGCCTGTGCCCTCGCTTGCCAGCACTGTCGCGCCGAAGCGATGCCGCTTCCGCATCCAGAGCAATTGACGTACGCGGAAAGTCTGGAACTGTTGGACCAGATTCTGGAATTTGGCCAGCCGTTCCCACAACTGATCCTCACCGGCGGGGATCCCCTGGAGCGCCCTGACCTGTTCGCCCTCATCGACGCCGCGCGCGATCGCAAGATCGGCGTGTCCATCACTCCCGCCGCCACGGCGTCGCTCACCCGTGATGTCCTTGTGAAGTTGAAAGCACATGGTATTGACGGCCTTGGCCTCAGTCTCGACGGCGGCCAGGCTTCCACGCACGACGCCATTCGCGGGGTCCCCGGTACCTTCCAGCGCACCATGCAGGCCGTCCAATGGGCTGGGGAGTTGGAAATCCCCGTTCAGGTGAACACGCTCGCCGCGGCGGAGACCCAGCACGAAATCCCTGCCATCTTTGAACTCCTGCAATGTTTTCGTGCGCGCGGCCTGTACCATGTCGCCGTGGAGTGGCGCAGCCTCATACCCCTGTTTTTTAAGGAAGGAGGCTAAATCACCGATATCCCGCTTGCGGATGCGCGCTGAAGGGATGGCCGGTGACCAGATTCGCGGCAGTGGCGTCGCCCGCGGATTCGGAATCCGCGATGGTCACGGGATCGTATTCGTCTCCAACACCGGGGAAATCTGCCCCGCCGGGTTCCTGCCGCTGAGCGCTGGCAATGTCCGCACGCATCGGCTGGCGCAGGTCTACCGGGAAGCGCCGCTCTTCGCCAGCCTCCACGACTCCTCCAGCTTCCAGGGACGTTGCGGATTCTGCGAATACCACGCCCTGTGCGGAGGTTCGCGGGCGCGTGCATTCTCTGCCACAGGGAACCCTCTGGAGACGGATCCGCTGTGCCTCTATCAGCCCGCCGCCACCGCCCGCTCCACCCCTGCATCCGATGGATAAATTCTTTCAATTGATTCGTTTGCGAATTGGGGATAGGCTTAGGTGTTCGGGGGTACTCCATGGACCAGGTACAGCGTCAGGTATCCATTCTGCACAAGATCAGCAACGTCATCAGTTCCGGGCTAACGATTGACGAAATGCTGGATTCGCTCATCACCATTTCAGTGGACGTCACGGGCTGCGATGCCTGCCTGGTGTACTTGCTGGATGGAGATACCGGTGACATGGTGCTGCGCGCCTCCCAATTGCCCCACGACAAAGAGTTGGGACATATGCGCATCAAGATTGGCGAAGGCGTCACGGGGTGGGTGGCGGAACATCGCTCAGTGGTGGCGCTGGCGCAGCACTCTTCGGAAGATAAGCGGTTCAAGCATTTCGGCGAGCTGGTTGAGGATACCTACGAAGCGTTTCTGTCCGTACCGCTGGTAAGCGGAGGATCCCTGATTGGAGTCTTGAACGCCCATCACCGCGACATTCATGAGTACGGCAGCACGGAAGTGGCGCTGATGACCTTCGTTGGCGAGCAAATGGGCGTCGCCATCTCAAAGAGCCAACTGGTTGAGGCTAACGCCAAGCTGATGGAAGAGGCGTTGGAACTGAAAAAGCAGTTGGAAACCCGGAAGTACGTGGAGCGTGCGAAGGGGATTCTTCAGCGCAAGTATCACCTTACGGAAGAGGAAGCTTACTTAAAGCTGGGGCGACCCTGCTGAGCCAGAGATGAACGACTAGCGTTAGCGGGGTTCTGGTGGTGATCGCCCTGGATTGTTGGGTGATCGTGAGGGGCAACCGGCGGTTGCCGGAAATTCCTCAAATTCATAGGACTTTCGCCGGACAGCAACGCGCCTTGCTGCATGTGCATCCCATAGACTGAGGGGAGCGCCATCCGGCAGGGATTCCCATCCACCGCTGGTGCGCTGTACACCACGGGTGCGCCGTTCGCTGCGGATACCGCTGTGTGTTGCACTCACTCTCCCCTAAAGGACTGGGTTGATTTCCATGCGCCATACGCTCTTTCTTGCTGCGCTCCGTCGGCTTGCTGTCTGCCGTCTTGCTGTCTGCGCTTGCTTGCTGCCACTGGCGCTCAACGCTCAGGGCGTCTCTAATCCCAAGGCAGAAGCGATTCTGGCCGAAACACTGGCGGCCTTGGGCGGAGAAAAGTTCCAGAACGTCCACACGATGGAGGAATCAGGCCGCGCCTACTCCTTCCGGCGAGGACGCCTGTCCGGGTTGGCGGTTATCCGGCAGGTCACACGATACCCTGACCCCTCTCAGTCTCCGGCGGGGGCGCCCGCTATCCAGGAGCGGCAGTACCTGGGCAAGAAGGAAGAGCTTTCGTCCCTGATCCTGTACGACCGTGGCTTTGAGATTACCTATCGCGGGTTTACGCCGATGGATGAGGAGACTACCCAGCGCATCCGAGAAAGCCGCCTGCACAATTTTCTCTACATCGCCCGGCAACGGCTGCCCCACGAGAAGTATGTTGTGGAGTACATCGGCAGCCGCCTCCTGCGGAACCAGCAACTGGTGGGCATCCGCCTGGTGGACCCCGAGTACCGAGTGACTGAGCTGTGGGTAAATCAGAGCACCAAGTTGCCCGTGAGGCAGGAATTTGTGCGGAGGGACCCGAAATCCAACCTCCCCATCGAGGAAGTGACGGAGTGGGACAAGTATCGCGAGCTCGGCGCGGGAGTTTTCTGGCCTCAGTATGTGCTTCGCGAGTCGCGCGGGCAGAAGGTTTTTGAGATGTTCACCGATGCCGTCACCCTGAACCCCAACCTCGCTGAAAGTGTGTTTCAGCTTCCCCAGCCTGCTCCGAGAGCGCGCGATCAGAGGTAGAGTGATGGCATCTTTGCCCCGGAGGCCCAGTGGCCAGGATGCAGGTTGAGGCCGAGAGCTCGAAATAGCGTAGGGCAGTTTGAAACCGAAGTAGGGCAAATCGAAACAGACGTAGGGGTGCTATAATCGTGGGTTATGGAGGGTATTGCGCGTCACTAGGTATAGCGCTTGCTGTTTCCTGTGACGCCAACGAGTTGCACCTTCCGCCCACAGTGTCCGCTGGGCGCCAGTTTGCATTCGCGGCGTTGTCCTCCCCTGGTTCGCGTTTCTCCTGCCACAATGAAAGCAGCTGCACTAGTCAATCAGGTTAACTAGCAGGAGTGGCCCCTTCGGAGCCGGAAAGGGCAGCACCACATGGATCTCGACCAACTACACACGTTTCTGGAAATTGTTCGCTTGAAGAGTTTTTCGAAGGCAGCGCAAACCTGCTTTCGAACGCAGCCAGCAATTAGCGCGCAGGTACGCCAGCTTGAGCAGGAGCTCAACACGTCCTTGTTTGAGAGGTTGGGAACGCGGATTCGCCTTACGCCCGCTGGAAAAATCTTCGCCGATTACGCGGAGCAGATTTTGGACCTTCGCCGTCGCGCCCAGGACAGCATCAATGAGTTGGATCGCGTTCCGCGTGGCGAACTGGTGATAGCGGCCAATGAGGCCACCTGCATTCACGTGCTGCCCCGCGTCTTTTCCGAGTACAAGAAGCAATTCCCCAACGTCCAGTTGCAGGTTGACCGCTCCTATGGCGCGCGGGTTGTGGAGGCCGTGGTGGACAACCTGGCTGACTTTGGCATCACGCAGTTGCCAGTGCAGGAGACGAAGGTGCAGGTGGTGCGGATCCACTCGGATGAGATCAAGGTGATTGTTCCCCCGACGCATCCCCTGGCGGACCGGACAAGCGTCAGCGCGCAGGAGGTGGCCAATCACACCGTGCTGATGCCCAAGTACGGCACCACGCGAAAGCGGTTGACCACGTGGTTTGAGGCGGCCGGAGACAATCTGCAGATCTCCATGGAACTGGATTCCACTGAGATGATCAAGCGCTTTTGCCTGGCGGATATGGGCGTAGGTTTTCTTGCCTACACCCACTGCCGCGAGGAAGTGGAAGCCGGACTGTTGCGCGCGATTTCGATTGAGCCCGAACCGATGATTCGGCGTCTGGGGCTGATCTACAAGAAGGACAAGGCGCTCTCGAAGGCGGCGCTCGGGTTTATCCAAGTGATTCTGGAGCATGCTGGCGACTCCTCGCGCGCACCGGAAGAACCCGTTCTTCCCGTCCCTGTCCAGAGCTGACTCACCGGGGGGTAGGATAGGACCGGCATGGAGCACTCAGGCCCAGATCGTGCACGGCGAGACCAACCGCAAGAGGTGAACCCGAGTGGCGGTGTGGCGCACGTCCCCGCCTACCGACACCGCGTGATCCTGGTGGCGGATAGCACCGGAAGCCATTGGATATCCAGCGTCGCGCCCATTCCGCGGAATACCGCCCAACGCATCCAGAGAGTGGCCGTGCAGGCAACGATGGCGCGCTTCGTGTGGGCGGACTCCCGGTTGACGGAACCAGGCCATCCCCTGTCGTATCTGCTGCCGACAAGCGTTCCACCACGAGGGCTTTCCGCACTGTGCGCCCCGGAGCCAGGGACACAACCCCCCACTCCGCAGCGGCGCTGGCGTCGCCTGCTTCCATGGGTTGCCGCGGTGGCTACGGCGGGTCTGGGGTATTTGGTGTTGCTTGTTCGCGCCGCGTGAAGGGCTGCTTCCACTCCGCACGCCGGTTGCACCGTCTGTGTCATGCTGCCGCAATGCAATCGCGATAGGGTAAAGGTTTATGGCAAAGAAGGCATTGGTATTCGGCAGTCGAGGGCAATTGGGCATCGAGATGAGCCGTGGGTTGCAGCGAGACGGCTGGGAGGTGGTGAGCTTTGATCGCCACACTGCGGACGTGCGTCAGGCGGATGTGGTCCACGGATTTATCGAGTCCGCATCGCCAGAACTGGTGGTCAATTGCGCAGCCTACAATCTGGTGGACCGCGCCGAGGCGGAACCCGCGGCAGCCTATTACGCGAATGCGCTGGCCGTTCGTAACCTGGCGACGGCCTGCCGCAAGTGTGGCGCCCGATTGCTGCACTTCTCCTCGGACTATGTGTTCGATGGCGCCAAGGGCGAGCCCTACACGGAAGCCGACAGTCCGCATCCGCGCAGCGCGTACGGCGTCTCGAAACTAAGCGGGGAGCACTATGCCTTTGCTTATCTGGACACCGCTCTGGTGATTCGCACCTGTGGGGTATACGGTCCGGAGGGAATCCATACAGCGCACGGAAACTTTGTTGAGACGATGTTGCGCAATGCCCATGCCGGACGGGAACTGCGTGTGGTGATGGATACCATCGCGTCCCCCACCTATGCGCCCGCGCTGGCGGAAAAGGCAATCGCGTTGGCCACGGACCGCCGCGCGGGGCTGTTTCACGTGGGGGGAGGCCAGCCGATCTCCTGGTTTCAGTTCGCCAGTGAGATCTTTGCGGTTTGCCAATTGTCGGCTGACCTCATTCCCACCACACGCGCGGAATATCCCACGCAGGCTGAGCGACCGATGTTCTCTGCGTTATCCAACGCAAAGCTGGAGGCCGAAGGTTTCGGGGCCATGCCCGGGATTCGAGAAGCGCTTACCCACTACTTTGATCGTCGCGAGGATTCGCTCCGCGAGGGCAATCGGGCGCACTAACGCCTGCCCTATTTGTCCTTCACCGCGTAGTAGCCTCGACGGGTCTGCACCTTCATCCCCTTTTGCTTCACCGATAGCTCAATCCGGCGAAAGCTGCCGTCCTGCTCTGGATTGGTGGGTGTGAAGCCGATGGAATACTGATTGCGCAGCTCTTCCTGAATGGCCTCAAAGATGTCCGATAGCGGTTGGTTACGCCTGGGCTTGAACAGGGTGCCACCGGTCTCCCGCGCCATCTTCCCCAGGTCGTAGTCGGCGGTGCCCAGGCTGAAGGGTCCGTAGTAGCCCATGTCGTAGTGAAGAATACTGTAGACCACAACGTCAGAGATGTGCGCCTCTCGCAACGCTTCCTCAATACTCACTTTGCTGCCCTGATCCATTCCATCCGTGATGAGGATGATGGCCTTGCGACCGGGAACGGGACGCAGCATCTCCTTTGCCGCCAGGTACACCGCATCGAACAGCACGGTGCCTCTGGGGGTGCTGGTGGGGTTCGTGCCCGGGGTGACAGGGCTGTACGAACCGCCGCGCACCTGCAGGTCTTGCAGGCTCTTGGAGAGCAGACGGCGACTGGAAGTGAGGTCCTGTTCCAAGCGGGTGTCGGGACCGAAGGTGATGACGAAGGCGAGGTCGTTGTCGTCAATCACCTGTTCAATGAACGCTTCCGCGCTTCGCTTCTCTTCTTCAATCAGGTTTTCCTGGCTGACGCTGACGTCGATGATCAGGCCCAGGGTGAGAGGTACGTCTGACTCCGCCGCGAAATAGCGGATGTCCTGTACTTTGCCGCTTTCCTTCAGGACAAAATCTTCCTTGGAAAGGCCCGGAACAAACCGGCCAGCCTTGTCGCGGACGCTCGCCAGAACGTTCACCACCTGGACGTCCATCGAGATCACGGCGCCCGAATCCGTAATGACGGCGTCGGCAGGCTGAGCCGCAGGTGGCTTCGCACGATCTGCCGGGTTTGGCTTCAGCGGCTTGAACTGCGCGCCAACGCCCGACGCCAACAGCGCTGTCAAAGCCAACACGCGACACGTTCGATTCCAAATCATCTGGCGCATACGCACCCCCGTATGCCCTTGTAGATGTCTGGGCCTTGTCATCTGTTACCTTTACCCGCTGGAAATCGCCGAAGGCGCGCACAATCGCATCACCCTGACCGCCTAGCGACGCGGCTTCAGGATGGTGACTCCCAGCGGAGGCAAGGTCATCTGGACGCTATAGCCGCGTCCATGCACGGGGAGAGGATCGGCCATCACCGCGCCGTTCACCACACCGCTCCCCCAGAACTCCGATGCATCGGTGTTCAGCACTTCGTCGTACCAGCCATCACCCGGCACGCCAATCCGGTACCCATGCCGCACGGCGGGAGTGAAGTTACACACAACCACAAGGTAGTCGTCCTGATCTTCACCACGCCTCAGGAACGAGATCACGGAGTTATCCACATCGTTGATATCAATCCACTCAAAACCGGTCCAGTGAAAATCCACCTGGTATAGCGCTGGTTCCTGGCGGTACACTTCATTCAACTTCTTCAGCGCCAGTTGCAGGCCACGGTGCGGTGCATACTGCAATAGATCCCATCGAACCTGGGCACCACAAGACCATTCCTCCGGTTGTCCCACATCGCTTCCCATAAATAGCAGTTTCTTGCCGGGATGGGTGTACATATACGCCATGAATGCGCGCGCATTCGCGAATCGCTGCCATTCATCACCAGGCATCTTGCCCAGCAAAGAACCTTTGCCATGCACCACCTCATCGTGTGAAATGGGAAGCATGAAGTTTTCAGTAAATGCATACAGCATGCTGAACGTAATATTGCTCTGGTGAAACTTCCGGAAGACAGGGTCCTTCTGAAAGTAAGCCAGCATGTCATGCATCCAGCCCATATTCCATTTGAAAGTAAAGCCAATCCCACCCAGGTAGACAGGACGGGAGATTCCAGGAAATGCCGTACTCTCCTCCGCCGCGGTGACAACACCGGGTACCTGATGCGCAAGTTCATTGAAGCGCCGAAGCACCTCCATGGCCTCCAGATTCTCGTTGCCGCCATACTGATTGGGAATCCATTGGCCCGCTTCTCGCGAGTAATCCAAATACAGCATCGAGGCCACGGCATCCACGCGCAGCCCGTCAATGTGATACTTCCTTAGCCAGAAGAGGGCGTTTGAGACCAGGAAGGTCTTCACCTCGTTGCGGCCATAGTTGAAAATCAGCGTTCCCCAATCCTTGTGCTCGCCCATTCTTGGGTCGGCATGTTCGTACAGGTGGGTTCCATCAAAATACGCCAAGCCATGAGCGTCTTTCGGGAAATGTCCCGGAACCCAATCCACATACACACCAATGCCCTGCTGGTGGCACTGATCGACAAAATACATGAAGTCATCCGGAGTGCCAAAGCGAGACGTTGGCGCATAATACCCAACAACCTGATAACCCCAGGAGCCACTAAACGGATGTTCGGCTACAGGCAGCAATTCAATATGCGTGAAGCCCATCTCCTTCACATAAGGCAGCAGAGTCCTGCATAGGTCGCGATAACTTAACAAATAGCCTTCCGGGCTTCGCAGCCAGCTCTCCAGGTGTACCTCGTAAATCGAGATGGGTTCTTTCAGATAATTCTTGCGTCCTCGCTCTTCCAGCCACACTTGATCGTTCCACTCATAGCGATCCACATCCCAGACAATGGATGCCGACTTTGGGGGGACCTCCATGTAGAAGCCATAAGGGTCAGCCTTCAGTTGGCGATGGCCCTGGAACTTGCTCCGGACAAAATACTTGTAGGCCATCCCGTTGCGAATGGCGGGAATGAAGATTTCCCACAGTCCCCCGTCTCGCAACCGCATGGGGTGACGGCGGGTATCCCAGTCGTTGAACTCGCCCACTACACTAACGGTCTCGGCGTTGGGCGCCCACACGACGAACGTCGCACCATCCACGCCATCCATTTGCCGCAGATGGGCGCCCATGGTGCCGTAGGTTTCCGAATGGGTTCCCTCGCCATGCAGGTGGATATCGAAGTCACTAAGGATGGGGGGGAAGCGATAGGCATCTTCGACATCCACCGTGCCGCCGTCATGGCGGTGAACGCGCAGACGATACGCCCCGGGTGGCTTGGCGCCCTGCCAGGCGAAGATTCCGTCTGGATGAATGCGCTCCATCGGCTCTGGAAGCCCGTCCCGCAACAGTTCCACGCGTTGGGCCTGCGGCTGAAAGGTGTTGACAACCCACACCGAGGCTGGCTTGCGACCTCGTCCCTGCTTCTCCTGGTGCGGTCCCAGCACTCCAAACGGATTGCTGTGGTACCCGCCGACGATGGCTTCCATGACTTCTGGTTTCATTGCGCCTTATTATCTCAGTATTGGGAGTCCCGCCCCCGCGAATGCCATCCACTGCCGAACGACTGGCCCAGCTACCCAAAGCGGAACTGCATCTTCACCTGGAAGGCGCAGCGGAGCCGCACATCATCCAGCGGATCCATCCCGGCTTGAGCCTGCGCGAAATCCAGGACCACTACCGTTATAGCGACTTCACCGGTTTCCTGCAGAGCTTCAAGTGGGTGGCCAAGCGGCTTTCCCTCCCCGAGCACTATGCCGTTGTAGCCAACAATCTGTTCGCGACGCTGCGCGCGCAGAACGTCCGCTATGCCGAGATCATGCTCTCAGTGGGCGTGCTGTTGTGGAAGGAGCAGGATGTCGACGCCACCTTTCAGGCCATCGACGCGGAGGCTGTCAACGCGGGCTTTCCGGTGCGTTGGATCTTTGACGCCATCCGGCAGTTCCCGGTGGAGGATGCCAAGCGGGTGCTGCAAATGGCCATTCGCTATCGGGACCGTGGCGTGGTCGCCTTTGGCATCGGGGGGAATGAGGAACTTGGCCCCGCGCGCAATTTCCACGCCGTCTTTCAAGAGGCACGCGAGGCCGGGCTGCGCCTGAGTGTCCACGGTGGTGAAACCACTGGTCCCGGTTCTGTGTGGGAGGCGCTGGAAGGGGGCGCCGAGCGCATTGGACATGGCATCCGCGCCGTTGAGGACCCGCTCCTGCTGCGCCACCTCTCCGCACGTCAGATTCCCCTGGAAATCTCTGTCTCCAGCAACCTGCTTACCGGCGCCGTCGCCAGCCTGGAGGCGCATCCGTTGCGAATCCTGCATGAGGCGGGAGTCCCAATCATTCTCAACACAGACGACCCGGCGCTGTTTCGAACCTCCCTTACGCGTGAGTACCAGATTGCTCACCAACACTTTGGCTTCTCGTTGGATGAGCTTCACCAGATTGCGTTGAACGGCTTCCGCTTCGCCTTTGATGCTGACGCCGCCAGCAGAGCACTGGCAGCTGCGGGCGACGCACTGGCCTAAGTGGGCGGCGTGTTGGCCTGGGGCCAGCAATCCTGGTAGCTCCGTATCGTGCGTAGACCCTGAGACGTGGCGCGGAGGCAAGAACGGTTTTGCGCATGTCGTTCGGGTCCTAATGATTTAGACCTTGACGTTTCGGTACCAGATGATTAAGCTACGAATAGACCTATGGATGCTACCGCAACTCCTCCTCCACAACTGGCGCGTCAGGATTTCTACGCGCGTACGCTTCCAGCGGTGGCGCAGCGCTTCGAGGGTTACGACGTCGACATGGGGGAGATGTTCCTCAGCCTGGCCATGGCCTATGACACCATCACCAGTCACTTCGGCCGCCGGCTTGGGCGCTATGGCTTGACCTTCCCCGCATTCAATGTGCTGATGATTGTGAACAGCCCAAGCTACCGGGAAACCGGCTGCCCGATGTCTCAAATTGGCGAGTTGCTGTTGGTGAGCAAAGCCAATGTCACCGGGCTGGTGGATAGCCTGCAACGGAAGTCGTTCGTGAAGCGTTGCGACGCGGATTACGACCGGCGCGTCAAGCTGGTACGGCTAACCGCGAAGGGGGCCACATTGCTGGGGCGGGTGTTGCCCGGTCACCTGGCGGAGGTTTCGCGCATCCTGGGAACCGTGAGCAAACAGGATCGCATCAAGTTGCGTGACCTGCTGCGCAAGTTGCAGGCGGGCCTGGAGCACGCGATGGAGGCCGACGATGCGCAAACAACGCGGTGATGGGGAGTTCCCGTTCTGGCGGGTGTTTGCATTGGGACAGTGGCTGATTCTGCTGGCTCTGCTGCTGTTTATCGTGTTCACGCTACGCGGGCAAGATCGTCAATTGGCCACATCCCCCCTGGTGGATACGCCGTCACGGTCGAGCGACGCAGGGCAGAGTGGCGGTTCTGCGATTTCCTTGGCGCAGGCGATCCAGCAGGCATTGAGCCCTACCGGAAATGCGCGCGTGGCCATCGCCCGCGAGATGGCGCTGCAAGCGAAGGCGCGCGGGCAACAGGCGAGGGCAGAGCTGCTACCTCACCTTGACGGCGCGGTGTCACAATCCAGCCAGACGCGTAATCTGCAGGCGCTAGGCATTGAGTTGTCGATTCCCCTGCCCGGGTTCCAGCCACCGCGCTTTGTCGGACCCTTCAACGTTTTCGACGCGCGGGTCTCAGTCACCCAGCAGATTTTCAGCATGAGTTCGGTACGTCGCTATCGGGCGGCACGCGAAGGCTGGACGGCCGCGCAGGCCGAGGAGCAGCACGCGCGCGACTCTGTCGCCACGCTGGTGGCAAAAGCGTATCTCGCAGTGCAACGCGCGGAAGCGCAGGCGCAGGCGGCCTCGGCCACCCTTACCCTGGCGCGCGAGCTGGAGGACCTGGCACGCAAGCAACGGGAAGTGGGTACCGGCATTGCCTTGGACCTTACCCGCGCCCAGGTGCAGCGGAGTCAGGCCGAGCAGGCGTTACTGCAACGTGAGACCGAGCGCAGCGCCGCGCGCCTGCAATTACAGCGCCTGATGGGGATGCCTTTGGGCGAGGGGATGGTGGTGGACGCGGAGATGCCTCCACCGTTGGATGACCTTCCCGCGCTGGATGACGCGCTTGCCACCGCGCTGCGCGAACGCGAGGACCTGCGGGCGCAACAAGCGCGACAGGAAGGCGCCCGCCAACTGCAATCCGCCGTGCGGTGGGAACGGTCACCGATGGTGGCAGCCTTCGGGGATTACGGGGCCAGCGGCAATACACCAGCAAATGCCCTTGCCACTCGCGCCGTGGGACTCACTGCCCGCCTGCCTCTGTTTGATGGCGGACGCCGGGAAGCGAGACGTTCCGAGGCAGCGGCGAAGCAACGGGAAGAAGAGCTCCGGACGCGAGATCTGCGACAGCAGGTGGAACTCGACCTGCGCCTGGCATTGGAGTCGCTGCAGTCAACCCGAAGCCAGGTGCTTGTAGCGCTGGACGCTTTTCAACAATCGGAACTGGAACTCACCCAAGCGCGGCGTCGCTTCCAGGCGGGTGTTTCCAACAACCTGGAAGTCACCCGTGCGCAGACCACCGTGGAGCAATCCCGCGTCGCGCGCATTGATGCACTGTTCCGCTACCACATTGCACGGATCGAGTTTGCCTTCGCCAGCGGACGCATGGATGAGGGAATGCAGTAGATCCCGTCCCGGCAGCCGGGACAGAGGCCCAAGGCCACGGGGAGAGTGAGCGAATGTCGAAGCCAATACGAGTTGTTCTGGCGATTGTCCTGCTGGCGATGCTGGCGGTCGTGCTCTGGTTTGCAGTCCTGCGAAGCCAGCCCGCTGAGGCTTCCACGCGAATTGCCGGGAACATCGAACTGACTGAGGTAAACATCGCCTTCAAGACCCCGGGCAGACTCGAGGAACTGCATGTGAAGGAGGGAGACCTGGTGAAGGCGGGCCAACTGATTGGGCGTCTCGATACCCAGCAACTGCAAAGCCAGCGACAGATGGCTGAGGCTGCCCTCACGGCGGCGCAGAGTCGGCTGCAGCAGCTTGCCACCGCAATTCGCTTCCAGGAGGAAACCATCGCTGGCGTCACCGCGCAACGCGAAGCAGAGCTTGCGGCGGTGGGGGCCCAGTTGGAGGAGTTGGAAGAGGGTAGTCGTCCGCAAGAGCGGCAGCAAGCGCACGCCGCCTTGCAGCAGGCCGAAGCAGAGTTTGCGCGTGCCCAAGCAGACTGGCAACGAGCACAGGCGCTGCATGCGGCAGAGGACATCTCCACCGCAGAGCGTGACCGCGTGCGCGCCTACTTTGCATCCGCCCAGAGCATGCGGGACCAGGCTCGCGAACGGCTCGCGATGGTGGAGGAGGGTCCGCGTGTGACCACCATCCGCTCGGTCTCGGCACAGGTAGACCGCGCACGGGCAGCATTGCGGACCGCCCAGGCCAGCCGACTGGACCTCGAGCGACTTCGCCAGGAACTGAACACGCGGCAGCAGGAAGTGAAGCAGGCTACGGCCAACCTGGAGTTGATTGAGACGCAGATTGCAGACGCCAGCGTTCACTCTCCTGTCGATGGCATCGTACTGGTGAAGTCGGCGGAGCAGGGCGAGGTGTTGGCTGCCGGGGTGACCATCGCCACGGTTGGCAATCTGGCGTCTCCGTGGCTGCGCGGCTATCTGGCGCAGCAGCATCAGGGAAGGGTTCAGTTGGGTGCACCGGTGCGCGTTTATGTGGATTCGTATCCGGGGCGCGCCTTTGATGGACGGCTGAGCTTTATTGCGGCGGAGGCAGAGTTCACACCCAAGCAAATCCAAACCGCCGAGGAGCGCGCCAAGCTGGTTTACCGGGTGAAGGTGGACATACCGAATCCCGATGGGGCACTGAAGGCCAACATGCCCGCGGAGGCGGATTTGCCATTGCTGCCGGTGGAACGATAGGAGAACAGAGGCCATCATGGCGGCGGACTACATGCTGGAAGCACGCGGGCTCACGCGCCGCTTTGGGTCGCTGACCGCCGTGCGTGATCTCACCCTGCGTATCCCCCGCGGAGAAATCTACGGGCTGGTGGGTCCCGACGGTGCTGGCAAAACCACCACCCTGCGTCTCTTCTGCGGCTTGATCGACCCGGATGATGGACAGGCGTTGGTAGATGGCATCAACCCCTCGCGCGCGGTCCATGCCGTCCGCGACCGTATCGGTTACATGCCGCAACGCTTCGGCCTCTATACAGACCTTAGCGTTGAGGAGAATCTTTTCTTTTACGCGGATCTGTTTGGCATGCTTGGCGCGGAGCGTGATCGGCTGATGACGGATCTGCTGCGCATGACGCGGATGGAGCCCTTTCGCAAGAGACTGGCGGGCAATCTATCCGGGGGCATGAAGCAGAAGCTTGCCCTGATGTCCACGTTGCTGCATAAGCCGGAGGTGCTTTTCCTTGACGAGCCAACCAATGGCGTGGACCCGGTATCGCGTCGCGACTTCTGGGAGATCCTCTACCGGCTGGTGCGCGATGGGCTTACCGTCCTGCTTACCACAGCGTATCTGGATGAAGCTGAACGTTGCCATCGAGTGGGCTTGATGGATAGAGGTCGCCTGATTCTGGAGGACGTCCCGGGCCGTGTCCGTCATGCTTTGGCTGAGCGCTGTTATGCCGTGCGGCAGCCTGAGTTTGCGACGCTGCGCGCGCTGGGCGCGTTTCTGCGCAAGCGTCCTGGCGTGTTAAGCGCCGAGGCTTCCGGCCAGGAGATCCGCGCCTTTCTTCCGCCGGAGCAAGCCTACCTGGATGCGCTGCGGATCGACATCGAGAAGGCAGGCTTTGATGGGGTGTCCCTCCAGGAGGCTGAGCCGTCGCTGGAGGACGTCTTCATTGCGCTTGTCCGACGTGAGGATCGGCTCCCGATATCAGATACCGATAACACCCTCGTTGGAGGCGCCGAGTGATGGAAGCGCCCGCACACCTGAGGGAGAACACCGTGCCAGCAAGCATCACGGTATCCATGCGTGACCTAAGCAAGCATTTCGGAAGCTTCATTGCGGTGAACAACGTATCGCTGGATGTGGCGCGCGGCGAGATCTTCGGTTTCCTGGGTCCCAACGGTGCGGGCAAGTCCACCACCATCCGTATTCTCTGTGGTCTGCTCTCGCCCACTTCCGGCAAGGCCACGGTGGCCGGTTTCGACGTTGCCGCCCAACCGGAACAAGTGAAGCAGAGCATCGGATATATGTCGCAGAAGTTCTCGCTGTACGACGACCTTACCGTGGCGGAGAACATCGATTTCTTCAGCGGCATCTATGGTGTGCCCGCGGACCTGCGAGCGGAGCGCAAGCAGTTTGCGCTGGAACTCTCCGGGCTGTCCGCGCGGCAGAACTCCCTTACCCGACTCCTGCCCGGAGGCTTCAAGCAACGGCTCGCCTTGGGCTGCGCTATTCTGCATCAACCACCCGTGCTGTTCCTGGATGAACCCACCTCAGGGGTTGACCCCATCGCGCGACGCGAGTTCTGGGAACTCATTTACCACCTCTCCGCTGAGGGCAAGACCATCTTCGTCTCCACCCACTACATGGATGAGGCGGAGTATTGCCATCGCATCGCATTGATGCACCGGGGGTTGATGATTGCCTTGGGTTCGCCCACGCAACTGAAGCGGGAGTTGGGTGGGGCCAGCCTGCTGCGTCTGGATGCAAGTGACATCCTGCGGGCAATGGAGGCGCTTGTCGGCGCGCCCGGCATTGAAGATGTTGCTGTCTTTGGCAGTGGGCTTCATGTGCGTGTACGAAATGTGGAGCACAGCACCCTGCTGATTCAGGAGCGGCTGGCCGCCGGCGCCGTCACCATCCAGCGCCTGCAGCCGATTGATGCCTCAATGGAAGATGTGTTCGTAAGCCTGATTGAAGCGGAGGAGCGCAAGTGAGCCCGCCCCTTCGCCGTACTCTTGCCATTGCACGCAAGGAGTTTTTGCACATCGTGCGCGACCCGCTGAGTCTGGCCATGGCGCTGGCGATTCCTTTTGCCATGTTGATGCTGTTCGGGTACGCCTTGTCGCTGGACGTAGATCGCGTGCCCACGGTCGTGTTCGATGGCAGCCGCACACCACAAAGCCGCGAACTGATTGCGTATCTCGATGGCTCGCGGTACTTCGAAGTCACGGAGGTGGTTACAGACTACAAGCCTGTTGAGCAGGCCATCTTCAGCGGCCAAGCATTGCTGGGAGTTGTCATTCCGGCTGACTTCGCGCGGCGGGTCCACCGTGGTGACGCAACGGACGTTCAGGTGATTCTGGATGGCAGTGACTCCAACACCGCCAACATCGCGGCCGGGTACGCCCAAGGGGTGCTGGGGAAGTACAGCAATCAACTACAAGCGCAGTTTGCCAATTTGCGCGGCGCGGGTCCGGTGCATCCGCCACTGGACGTGCAGGCTCGTGTCTGGTTCAACGCGGACTTGAAGTCAAAGAACTTCATCATCCCCGGCCTCATTGCCGTGATCCTGCAGATCATCGCCGCGTTGTTGACCTCGCTTACCATTGCGCGCGAGTGGGAACTGGGAAACATGGAGTTGCTGTTGTCCACTCCTATGCGTCCATGGGAACTCATCCTGGGCAAGATGGCCGCGTTCTTTGCGATTGGGGTGGCGGATACCACCTTCGCGGTATTGGTTGGGCGTACGGTTTTCGGCGTGCCGTTACGTGGAAGTCTGTGGGACTTGAGCATTGCCATCTTCTTCTTCCTTTTCGGCGCGCTTTGCTGGGGACTGCTGATTTCTGCCCTTGCGCGCAACCAGTTGCTTGCTTATCAGATTGGCATCCTCACTTCCTTCCTGCCCTCGTTTCTGCTGTCAGGCTTCATTTACGCCATTGAGAATATGCCTGTGCCCGTGCAGGTGGTGACGCATATTGTGCCCGCGCGCTACTTCATCGCGATCCTGAAGGGGGTCTTCCTGAAGGGCATCGGCTATGACATTCTGTGGCCCCAACTGTTGTTCCTGTTCCTGTACGCCTTGGGCGTCTTTCTGATTGCCAGCCGCCGGCTGAACCAGAAACTGGTGGACTAATGCAATTTCCAAAGTGGGAACGTGTCTTCGAAATCGTGCGCAAGGAATTCCGGGTGGTTGTGCGCGACCCACGGCTGCGCATCGTACTGATTGTGCCCCCCATCCTGCAATCCATCATCTTCGGCTTCGCCGTGAACATGGATGTTGAGCAGGCGCGCATCGGCTGGCATGATGGCGATGGCACGCCGCAGAGTCGCGAACTGCGCATGGCCTTTGAGGGTAGCGGCAGCTTCCTGCTTACCCATCATCTGCAGCAGGACGCGGAAGCGAACTTACTGCTCAACCGGGGTGATGTGGACGCCATCGTTCGCGTGACGCCGGGCTTTGGCAGGGCAATCCTGCGCGGGGACACGGCCAGCGTCCAGATGCTGATTGACGGCGCAAACTCCAACACGGCATCCATTGTGGGCGAGTATGCCCGACGCGCAATCAGTGGCTATTCGCACCAGGTGCAGGTGGTTCAACAGGGCCAGCGCATCCTTGCCCGCACCCAGGGTAAAGGCCCGCCAGTGACGCTGGCGCTGCCGAGTGTGAACGCGCAAAGCCGCGTCTGGTTCAACGAAAATCTGGTGAGCCGCAACTACTTTGTGCCCGGGGTGGTGGTGAACATCATCGCCTTGGTGACGCTGATGCTGACCGCGCTCGCGATCGTCCGAGAGAAAGAAATTGGCACGATGGAGCAACTGATCGTGACGCCCATCCAGCCCTTGGAACTGATGCTGGGCAAGACGATCCCCTTCGGCTTGGTGGGCCTTTTCCATGTCACGATGCTCACCATTCTGGCCCGCGCCTTATTTGGCGTTCCTTTCCGTGGCAGTCTGCTGGTGCTGTACATTGCGTCGGTTCTCTTTCTGCTGACTACGCTGGGCGTGGGGCTGTTCATCTCCACCATGGTGCGTACACAACAGCAGGCGATGATGGCCACGTTCTTTTTCTTCTTCCCCGTGCTGCTGTTGAGCGGTTTCGCATTCCCGATTCGCAGCATGCCGGAGATTGTGCAGTGGGCCACTTATCTGAACCCCGTCCGCTATTTCATGGAGATCGTTCGAGGGCTGTTCCTGAAGGGATGGGGCGTGATGGAGCTATGGCCACAACTGCTGGCGATGGGCGTGTTGGGCTGCACCGTGATTCTGGCCAGTGCCTCCCGGTTCCATAAGCGGCTGGACTGATGATGGGCTGGGGACCGGCGCTGGCGATGGGCTCCCCAGCGCTAACCCCAAGTGTATTGTCCCGAACGGTATTGTTCCGACCTGGGTTGTTCCAAACTGTATTGTCTTGAACTGGGCGCCACGCGCATGGAGTGCTACTCTAGCGGATTGATGAATCCTTGGATACAGGTTCCGTTGGCCGACTACGAAGGCCACATGAGCGCGGACGGTGTGGAGCAGTTGGCTCCACTGCGGGAGTTGTTCGCCGCCGCGCTGGCCCATACGCAGCCGGAGTCCGTTGCCGTACTTGGCGTGGCCGGCGGAAACGGATTAGACGTGATTTCCCGTGAGCGTACACGGCGCGTGGTGGGCATCGATATTCACCCGGAGTATCTGCAAGCAACTGCGGCGCGCTACGCAGAGCTTCCCGGACTGGAACTCCATCAGGCTGACCTTGCGGGGGACCTGCCAAGGATCACGCCGGTAGAGCAGGTTCACGTGGCGCTGGTGTTTGAGCACGCGGGCACCGGGCGCTGTCTGCAAAATGCGTTGTCGCTGATTGCCCCGGGCGGCTGGATGTCTGTGGTGCTGCAACTGCCCAGCAGCAGCGAACAGGGAGTAAGCCAGACGCCCTTTGCATCGCTGCAGACGTTGAAGCCCAATTTCCGTTTCGTAGAGGCGGCCGCGCTCACCCGGGAATTGGCGCTGCATGGAATGCGATTGGATGAGGAATGGCGCGTAGATCTCCCCGCCGGCAAAGCGTTCTGGCAAGGCATCTTCCGGCAGATGACCTAGGGATGGCAACAGTGCCTAGTGTCGCCGCCCTAGTCTCCAGGATTATCCAGGAAGCGCTGTACGTCCACATCCTGGAAGGGCGCGCGGCGGAACTGGTCTTTGAGTGCATACGGCACCGTACAATCGAAGATTGCTTTGCAGGAGATCCCCGGCGCCAGGATAGAGGGGCTGAATTCCGGTGTCTGTGAGGGGTCCAGTGGATGACAGCGGACTCCGGGGATGAATACGGTACTCACATCCCCCTGATACCGGGTGGTCATCGCCCACAATACTTCGTTGGAATCGAACAGGTCGACATCGTCGTCCACCAGAACCACGTGCTTCAGTTCCGGGAAGGCGGCAAATGCGGTGAGCGCTGCCTGACGTGGGCGGCCTTCATCTCTAGGCTCGGCTTTGCGGAATTGCAGGATGGCCAGGTATTTTCCCCCACCCGCGGGATGGCAATAGACATTGCGCAAGCGCCCGGGCATGCTGTTCTCAACCAATTGCAGGATGCTGGCTTCGGTGGGGATGCCGGTGAGATTCGTATGCTCTTCACCAGGCCCAATGATGGTTTGCAATATGGGTTTGTGGCGATGGGTGACGGCTGTGACACGGATGACGGGAAGCGCCGCCTGCGCCTTGCCAAGGTAGCCGGGGAACTCGGGCATACAGTAGCCAGTGTTGGATTGGATGTCTTCGCGAAGTCGTTCTGCTGGGACGATCTCGCCTTCCAAGACGATCTCTGCCCGCGCCAGCGCCTTGGCTTCCACAGAGACGCAGGGTACGAGTTCGACGGGGCGCTTACGCAGTCCGCCAGCAATGGTGAGTTCGTCGAAACCCGTGGGAGTGGTGGGCGGTTCAAAGCAGGCTGCCAGATAGACCGCGGGGTCCAGCCCCATATTGATGGAGACGGGCAGCGCGCGACCCATAGCCTCTGCTTTGGCGCGGAACTGGTCAATGTGCCGGTTGGGTGCGAAGTACACGCTTAGACGATCAGCGCCCTGGACACAAAGGCGATGGATGGTAACATCGGCCTCACCGGTCTCAGGATCTTCCGCGCGAATCAGGCCCAGGTTGAAGTAAGGCCCCGCATCCTGCAATGTGTTGGTGGGTGCGGGGAACAGGGTCCGCAGGTCAAACGGTGGCCGCAACACGATCTGCTGGCAAGGGGCTTGCGCGGCGTCCACCAGGATGGGTGGCCGCGGATGGCGTAAGGCCTCCAACAGATGAAAGGGGAGCCGGTCTTCCGTGCTGCCCAGCAGGAGTGCGGTACGTTTGCGGCTGGCCAGCATGCCGGTCACGACAGGCACATCGTACCCGATCACACTTTGAAAAAGCATCGCGGGACCCACGCGGGTGGGTGGCAGCACGGGCGTTCCCGCGCCAATGTGGCGGTAGACGCCGGCCAATTCCGCTACCGGATTCACGGGCTCGCGCGTGGAAATCAACTGGCCGGGAACGGATCGCAAGAACTGAAGCGCTGTACGTAGGTCTGTGATGTCGTGGGCATCCATACAGGTTCCCCTTTGCTGCTTTGATGGTAGCGTCTGGACTCGCGAGCAGTGGCAGCATCAGAGCATGCGCTTACCTGGCAAAGCAAACACCGGGTAGGCTAACGGGAAAAGGGGCGGGAATCCAATGCCCGCCCCTTGCGCGCCGTTGTTGAGATGGGCCAGCGCTTTGTCCAAACGGAACGTTAGCGTGGCCAGGTTTCGAAGGGCGCCTTGGGCATTTTGTGGCCCCAAGCCTCAGGCCCCCAGCAGCGCGTACCCACCAGCGGTTCGGACTTGCTGGTGTTCACCAACTTGATGCCGCCCAGCGCCTTCTGGGAAGCGTACGGAATGACGAACTCATCGTGCAGCGGCTCTCCCAAACGGATACCGGACTTCACCTCCACCCGGTGATTGCCCAGCATTCCTTCGCCATGGCAGAAATGCAGGATGCATAGCGAAGCCGGGCCGGTGAGCGTCACCTCAGCGCCCGGCGCCAATTCGAACTGGCGCAGGCTGAAAAGCTCGTCACCATGCGGTCTGCCATAGACGCGCCACTCATCGTGGAAACCGCCATGGCTGACTTCCTGGTCCACCACGGGAAGTAACAGGTGCTTCTCCACAATGAAGGGATCCTTGTTGGCGGGAAGATCAATGTCGATCACTAGACGCTGCACGCGGTCTTCGCCTTCCAGGCCTTCGGGAAGATGGCGGAACAAAAGCTCCTCGCCCAGGAAGACTTCACCCTCGGGGGCAAGCACATGACTCTGGTAAAAGCGGAAATCGTCGCGGTCGCGCTGCGGCTCTTCGGTGTTCACGGCCGCGGGCCCGTGCAGGATGCGCGTGGGTGTCAAAAATCCCGTCCCCATGCGGACTGCCAGATTTCGGGCGTGACTGCGAATGTGGTTGTTTCTGCCAGCGATGAAGTCACGAATGGCGTCAGCCAGCATCTGTTCGGTGAAGTACTCCATCAGGCCCACGCTGGTGTGGCAATCGTTGCGATAGCGCTTGTTGCGCCAGGCGTTGAAGTTGTAGGCCTCGGGCTTGAAGGGGTGCATGTGATGCCCCAGCGGGTACAGGTTGTCGAACTCCTTGTTGTAGAAACCCGTCCCGTTCAATGTGCGGTACATGGGACCCACCATGAAGTCCGGCGACTTGTGTACGGCGGCATCCATCGGAATCAGGTATCCATCAGGGTGATGGAAGTGACATAGCCCCTCACCGTGAATCCCGTTGCCGGTGTCGGCTAGAATGGCGCTCCCGTTCCAACGCTCGTCGATGGCCCAACCCTGAGGACCCTCTGGGAAGTAGTCTTCATCCACCAGCTCCAGGTTCTTCCCCGGCAGGCAGAACTTGCGACCCACGAAGCTGGGGAAACAGCGCAGTACACCGCCCCCCGCCTCGGCCGCTTCCTGCACGCTGGATGCAGCTTCGTCTTCGACAATCGACAAGTCTGACCGATAGAGTTTGGCCTTCAGGGGAGTCCTCATGTTCGTTCACCTTTCCTTTTCGTCGCGGTCCCAACGCGTCGCTCGCGCAAGGCGCGGCCATCCTGGTTGGGCTGGAAAAGCATACTCTATCGAACCTCAGCCTACGGCGTCCACGGGCCCGGAAAATGGGTTATGACAGCGGGCCGAGGGGACCCGCGCGGCGGCAACGGTGGAGGGTCGGCGGAACCTGGGCGACCGCTTGGGACCACCGACACCGACCTTCACCGCGGGACGATCTTGATCCGTTGAGCGGCTAGCGAGCCGCCACGGTAATCGCCTCCACCACATCCAGGTTCTTGCCCTTGTTTGCGCCACCCAGCACCAGCACCTTGTCCCCGCTGGAAACCAGCCGGTGGGCCACCCGGGGCAGCACTTCGCCCACTGTTTCCCAGCCATCGCCACTGGCCGTCAAGCGCAGCACGCTGCCATCGGCAACGGCCGCCAGCAGGGCTCCTTGGTGTACGCCTACCGCCGGGGAGAAGCCAAGGAACTGGCCTTCGGGCAATTCAGGGCCATTGCTCCACGACTTCGTCGCCGGGTCGTAGATGTCCACTGAGCGGCTAACTTTCCCGTTCTTGGCAATGCCGCCCACCACCCAGATTTTGCCCTGGAAGGCAGCGGCCATCAGCGCCCGACGCTGGAAGGGTTGCGGATGCATTTGCCAACCGGCCTCGGGATTCCGCAGGTCCAACGTGAGCATCTGCTCACTCCAGGATTCCTCCTTGCCCATCAGGCGCCATCCGCCCACCAGGTACAGCGTGTCGCCCAGCACAACCGTGTCATGGGAGGACAAGGGCTGAGGCAACGACGGCAGCGTCTTCCACTCTCCGCTCTTCAAGTCGAAGCGTGCCGCGTCCGCGACAGACTGATGATCCACGGGCTTGCCCTTGTCGTTGGCAGGAAACATTCCGCCCACACGATAGATGCTGGTTGCGTCCGCGGCCAGGTTCAACCCCTGCAGCCCAGGGCCGCCAGGAAGTGCTTCCCACTGGGCATCGCCTTGCATGCGCATGCGATGGAAGCCGCCACTGACAGATTCCTTGTGATAGACGTGCGTTGGGGCGGTGTGCCCCCCGTATACATACAGCCAGCCGTTTGCCGCCACCGCGCCGAAGCTGGCCGCCGCCACCGGCATCCGCGCCACCACTGGGGCTGGAGCGGCGTTCTCCGTTACCATGGGGGCGGTTTTGGTATCCACGACCAGGGTGGCGTAGTGACGGATCTGTTCGTAGCTCTTGCCGTCATGCTCGCCCTTGACGTCCTCCCAATAGCGCGCCCACACCGCATACTGCCCGGGTTCGCGGAACTCGCCTTCGGTTTCGCCCTGCGCGTCTGTCTTCACCTTGGACTCACTTCCGTCGGGCAGCAGCACCACCACTTCGCTATCCGGCAAAGGCCTGCCGTTGGCCATCAACTTGAACCGGATACCGGAGGCATCGCCTACGGCCAGCAACTCCACAGGCGCGCGCCCGCTCAACGATGTCGATGGCGCAAACGGATTTCCGGCCACCATCTTGGGGTAATACACCAGCAGGTGGGGCTTGCTCTCGCCGCGTTGCATGACGCCGAATGGAGTCTTGCCGAATACCACACGGTCTCCCTGGCCACTGAGCGCCACTGCGAAGAAGTTCTTCTCCGGCTGTGTCATGTCCAGCGCCTGCACGGTCCCATCGGCGCGCAGTAACTGCAGCTTGGTGGACGCAATCATTTTCACGTCCAGGTCAGGCTTTACGTCTTCACTCATCACCACGCGGGCTTCCTTGCCCCCGGGCTGCAGAGAAACGAATACAAAGTGAGCGTGGAGCGGCAGCACCAGCCCCATCAGCAGCGCGACGGTTGTCGCCATCATTCCTAGTCGCACGTTCTCATTCCTCCCAGAAGTTGTTTGCGGTTGAATTGCCTAGCAGAATCTCTTGCCCTTGGCGCTGCCCGGCGTCCCGTCAACGGCGACCCATGGAGCCCCTGCTCATGGCCTGCAATCACCTCCGGATTCCCTCTATGCCTAGGCTTGGAGATTTTCCGGCAGGCGCGGATTAGAGCGAGGCAGTCACCTGTCGACGGCTCAAAACGGGGGCTACCCAACAAGGACCGTTCTAGTCCATTATGCCCATCGATTTCATCAACTGCAACTGCTTTGCTGCAATCAGCACTGCGGAGCGCATCCTCGCGCGAGAAAGACCCTACCTCCCGGGGCGGCGAAGTCACGTGAATAGGCCTATGGCAGCATTTTTGGCAGCATCGTGAAAAAAAAGTACGGATTCCACTTGCACTCTCGCCAATCGCGGACGAAAATGGTCTTGTTCTCAGTTGCAACTGAGTGGCATGTAAGGCCCGGGCCAATGGTGCAGCCAGGATTCGGTTTCCAATCGAATCCGATTCCAACAAGCGCCTCCCCTCGCGACTCGGGAAGGACTGCAAGGAAGACGCCAGTTCGCAGGGAACCGGTCGCCATTTCCAGTTCCGCCGAGCCAACCACACACTACTGAAGGAGTAAACCATGCGATTCACTCAATATCCCGCCTTGACACGCACCTCGTTGCTGGGCGCCCTGCTGACCTTCTGCCTGTTGGGCAGTGCAGTGCTTTCCGCCCAGCAGGCGCCCGCCACTTCCTGCGCCGAAGAACTGCGCCTATCTGGTACGGCGCGTGACGAGGGCGGCGGCACGCTGGTGGGTGCGGTGGTTGTGGTTCGCCGCGCAGTCACCAATGATGTCCTGGAAACCAAGACCGACGATGAGGGCGAGTTCCGTGTGTGCTTGCCCGCGCGGGGCCGCTACCGGGTGGAGGTACGCGCCGCGCAACTGCAGCCGTCCGTGCAGTTCATCGATGTCGCCTCCACCGGGTCATCCACGGTGCATGCTGTACTCGCAGTCAACAGCCTGCGCAACAGCGTGACGGTGGTATCCGCATCGCGCCTTGAAGAGCTGCAAGCGGAGACCCCCGTGCGGGTAGAAGCAGTGACCAGAGAAGACATACAGCGCACGGGGTACGAGCGCGTCAGTGACGTCCTGGCCGAGATCCCGGGCGTGGTGACGCGAGCCGGATCAATGGGTGGTGTCGCGGGGCAACAGATTCAGGGGCTGGACTCCCGGCAGGTGCTGGTGCTACAGGACGGCATGCCGGTGATTGGCGCACGCGGCATCAAGAGGGGCATCGTCAACATGAACCGGCAGTCCGTTGGCCGTTTGGAGAGTGTGGAAGTGGTGAAGGGCGCCGGCTCCGCCATGTACGGTAGCGATGCCATTGGCGGCGTCATCAACATGCGCACCCGCGAAATCCCTGACCGCTTGGACATCAACGCCCAGATCTCAGGTGGAAGCTTGGGGGCCGTGGACGGGCGCTTTGATATCGGTGGCCGATATAAGAACCTGTGGACGTTCCTAAACCTGGAAACGCATCGCATGGATTCCTATTCCCTGGTGCCGGGCAGTCCCATCACTGTAGGGCCCCAAATGCAACGCAACGACCTTCTGTACAAGTCCCGCTGGATGGCCACTGACCGTGCGGCACTCGGTGTGGTCGCCAATGTGTACCGCAATGATGAGCAGGGAGTGAACCTCGCGGAAGGAGGCGGCGTCGCCAGCGGCAACACCATTGACAGCGCCCAGAACTATACCCTCACCGGCGACTTTACGTTGTCACCATCCACTGTGCTGCAGGCCCGCGCCTATGCTGCCCGCTATGACGAGAATGCCCGCACCGTTGCATTGGGGGCGGCGCTGGACGTGCCCGCCGTTGCCAATCTCAACGAACGATTGGGACGTCTGGACGCTACCATCAGTCACCAGTGGGGCTCGCGGCACTACGTGCAAGCAGGCGGCGAGTGGAACCAGAACCTGTACCGTGGCGCCAACCGGCTGGTGGGGGACAACACAGGGCAACAGATCAGGACCAACGATGTCTGGGTTCAGGATCGCGTCCGGCTGAATGCTCGGGCTACGCTTACTGTGGGCGGGCGTGTCCATCAGCACTCGATGTATGGATCCCGATTTGTCCCGCGCGCCGGTCTGGTGTGGGGACTATCAGACCGGTGGGCAGTCCGCGCCGCCTACTCGGAAGGTTTTCGCGCGCCCGACCTGGGCCAGTTGTTCTTCCGCTTCGCCAACCCCACCGCCTTCTATCAGGTGATTGGCAACCCCAACCTGCAGCCGGAAAACTCACGGTCCTATTCCACCGGAGTGCAGTACACCAGCCGCCGCTTCACGGCGAATGTGGGGGTATTCCGCAATCAGGTGAATGATCTGATTGACTCCTTCAACGTGGGCTTTCTGGCCAGCCCCGGACAGCTTACCGGATTCTTGAATGAATACGGGATTCCTGGTGACTTTCGTCCGCTGCCCGGGCGCCTTACCTTTGTCTATCGAAACCTTGCTCAGATCTATACCCAAGGTATTGAGGCGGATACGCGCATCCTGTTGCCATTGGGTTTTCGCGCCAACCTCGGCTATGCCTTCCTGGATGCCATCAACCGCCAGAACGGGCAGCAGCTACCACAGCGTCATCGCCACCAGGGTCTATTTCGGCTGGATTATCTACGCCAAAAAGACGGATTTTTCGCCAGCCTCCGTGGCGCTTATTTTAGCCGCTGGCCCATTAACCCCGCACAGGGCACCTTCGGCTTTGGCTACCAAATGTGGGACGCCTATACCGAAAAGAACCTGCCCAAGCGTCTAACCGTGTTCGGGGCGGTGGATAACCTGATGGATAGCCGCGACCGCAAGCTGGATAATCCCCAGCCCACCTTTGACCGGCCCGACTTCGGAAGGACCTTCCGTGTGGGTATGCGCTTCCGTCTCAGCGCAGAGAACTAATACCGCATTCACCCGGCGGAGGTGTCCGGGGGCGGCCGCTCGCCCCGCGCTGGCTTCATCCAGTGACTCTCCGCCGGATGCACGCATGGCCGCAGTCCCCCTGCTTCTGTTTGCCCGTTGCTTCACGGCCGACAGGTATCGATGGATTCGAATCGTCCTCCGAAGTATCGGGTATTCATCCACAAGGCCACGTTTACCAGGCCAATCAGCACCGGCACTTCCACCAGGGGGCCGATGACCGCCGCAAAGGCAGCTCCGTGGTGGATACCGAAGGTTGCAATCGCCACCGCGATAGCCAATTCAAAGTTGTTGGACGCCGCCGTAAAAGAGAGTGTCGTTGCTTCCGCATACCGGGCGCCTACCTTCCTGCTCATCCAGAAGGATACTCCAAACATCAACAGGAAATAGATTGTTAGCGGGATCGCGACACGCACAACATCGAAGGGGAGTTGGATGATCATCTCCCCTTTCAGAGAAAACATCACAATGATGGTGAAAAGCAGCGCCACCAAAGTAATGGGACTGATACGCGGAATCAATGTCTGCTCGTACCAGACTTTGCCTTTCGCCCGCACAAGCAGGAACCGGGTGATCATCCCAGCAAGGAACGGAATACCCAGATAGATGAATACGCTCTCAGCGATCGCCGCCATTGATATGTCCACTTCAACGGCCTTCAAGCCTAACCATGCGGGAAGGGTAGCCAGGAAAAAGTAAGAATACGCGGAAAAGAAAAGCACCTGAAAAATCGAATTCAGGGCGACTAATCCAGCCGCATACTCACGGTCGCCGCCTGCCAGGTCGTTCCAGACAATTACCATGGCGATACAGCGGGCAAGCCCGATGAGTATGAGTCCCGTCATGTACTCGGGCTTGTCGCGAAGAAACAGTATCGCCAAACCGAACATGAGCAGCGGGCCAACAATCCAGTTCTGAATCAACGAAAGGATGAGTACGCGGCGGTGTTGGAACACGTTTCCAAGCTCCTCATACTTTACCTTCGCCAGCGGTGGGTACATCATCAGAATCAGGCCCGCCGCGATGGGTAGCGAGGTTGTGCCGACACTGAACGAGTCCAGAAACGGCACGATGCCGGGCAGGAAGAAGCCCGCTGCTACCCCGAACGCCATGGCGACGAAGATCCATAGCGTAAGAAACCTGTCCAGGAAGGAGAGTCGGCTGGATGTTGAACTAGCCATTAGATCCTCTTATTTCTAAGATACTCGAACCATCGAAGCACAGGAGCGTCGAAACACCGATTGGCGGAGCCGTTGGCGCAGCCGCGCAAGCAGCGGGGTGAGCGGGCGGGAATTTGCCATGGCGCCACTTCGCGGACCGGGTGCAATGTGCTGACGCAAGCCCTACCGCTGCTGGAGGTAGAAATCCTTCACGTGAGCATGGATTTCGTCCCGAATGCGACGAAAGGCGGCAAGCCGCTCATCATCGGAGCCCTCCACCGCCGCGGGGTCCTCAAAACTCCAGTGGATACGCTGGGTATCCGCGGGGAACACAGGACAGTTGTCCCTGGCGTTGTCGCAGACACTCACCACGTAGTCAAAATGCTGTCCTTCGAACTCATCGATCGCCTTGGAACGATGGGCGGAAAGATCGATGCCAATTTCTTCCATCACCTGGATGGCTTCCGGGCGCACGAAAGTGGCCCGAGTGCCCGCGCTGGCGACCTGGAATTGTCCAGCGCCTTCGTGGCGGAACAACCCCTCGCCCATCTGGCTGCGGGCAGAGTTCGCGGTGCAAAGAACGAGAATGCGCTTCATCGGTGACCTCTCCAAACTGGGTCCGGCGTCGTGATGGGTCCGGCCGCGGCTAATGGCAAACGTTCACCAGACTTTGCCCTGTTCCTGCCGCGCTACTGCGAGTGCAGCACTCGGCATAGAGGAAGTTGACGAGTTCCTGAAGGCCATCCAGATTCACTGAGTACCACAGGAAAGTTCCCTCGCGTCTGGAGACAATCAGCCCCTCGTGGCGCAGCTTCTCCAGATGATGCGACAGCGTGGATGGGGCAATGCCCAGTTCCGCCTGGATGGACCCAGCGATCAGCCCCTCCGGATGCGCCGCCAGCAGCAGCCGGACAATCCGCAATCTGGACTCAGAGCCCAGCGCGCTCAACATATCAGCGAAGCGAAGCGTCGGGTCTTCTTTCTTCTTGCGGGGCATAGGGCTACCATTTCGATGATACCCGAAATATGGAAGGGCCAGGGAACCAGTCTCCGTGTCCTATGGATCAGTATGCACGTGCTGGCGCTTCGCTGGCCGGAAGCTTCAGCCGGACTTCCGCGCGGGTCGGCCACCATCTATCCCGCTTCCTCTACGAGGGGTTGGCGACGGATGGGGCGTCGATGCGTTCACCGGGTGACTGCTGCCGGGTGGCCTCTCCCAGTCTTTTGAGTTGCAGTGGCTGTGGCGTGGATTGCAGTAGCTGCGGTGTGGATACGTCGTTCGCCATTGGAGCGTTGGTGGTTGTCTTTGCCCCAAGCGCCAGCGGCGCTCCGATTTGCTGGTTGGGGCCTCGGGGCTTCGGGTGAACGGGCAATTCCAGCGTGAATGCTGACCCGTTTCCAGGCCCGGCACTCCAGCCGGCGAGGCTGCCCCCCAGTTCTCGCGCGGCATTCGCTCCAGAGTGCAACCCAAAGCCATGCCCCTCTGGCTTGGTGGTGAAGCCGTGACGGAAGAGCTTGCCAATGAGTTCCTCGCTCATGCCGACGCCGTTGTCCAACACCACAATGCGAATGCGGTTCTCATCAACGCCCTCGGCGCGGACGGTGATCTGCTTGTGCTTGGACGTGGATTGTTTCAGGGCGTCCTTGGCGTTCTGCAGCAGGTTCAAGATGATCTGCAAGACCTTGTGCTTGTCGGTGAAGATCACCATGTCGTCGGGCACATCCGCCATCACGCCAATGCCGTGTCGCTCCATCCCCTCATGGGAGAGCGATAGCGCATCCTGCACCACCTTCTTGATTTCAAGGCTCTGGACGAAGCCCGCGGTGGTGGCATAGTTCTGCTGGGCCGCGACGATTTCCTTGATGTGGCCCACGTGGCGGCTCATGTTGGTGAGTTCCTTCAGAATCTGCTCGCGCTCCTCAAGGAGAAATCCTGAAAGCTTCGAGAGATACGGCAGCACATGCATGCCTTTGGAATCTGAACGCACGTACTCGTCCAGTTGCCCCTGATGTTCCACCAGCATCTTTGTGACCGAGTCAAGTCTCTCCAATTTGGATTGCTGCACCCGGTCGCACACCACCGTTGCGGCCACGTTCAAGCTGTTCAGCACATTGCCCACGTTATGCAACACGCCGGTGGCCACTTCGGCCATGCCGGCACGCCGGGAGAGATCAACCATGCTCTGCTGGACTTCTTCCAACTGTTGGCGCGCGGCCTCCTTTTGCAGCACCTGCTCGTTCAGTTCCTGAGTGCGCTCCATCACGCGGCGCTCCAACATATTGTTTGCGTCCAATAGAGCTTCCTGCGCCTGGCGACGTAGGATGGCTGCCCCCAGCATGTGAGCCACCGCGCGCAGGCTCTCCAACTCAATACCTTCGCGGTTCGTCACCACGTGGCGGGTCTCCAGGCACAGCGCACCCCACAGTGCGTCACCGACAACAACGGGCGCCATGCGCAGCATGCGGGCTGTCTCCGGCGTGAGCGGGTCTTCGACGCGGAGCATCCGCCCACGCAGGGTGCTGAAGATCTCATGTTGCTCAAGGGTGTTCACGGCATCGGATGGCACGCCGGTTGTCCAATCCACCATCCTCCATGGAATCGTGCTGGAGGGAAGCTCAGGGGCCTGCCATGCACATTCCAACTCGCATGCGAAGTGAATCTGCTGCGGGTCCCTGCGCAGGACGTACACGCAGCACCCGCCCAAGGCGAGGCCAAGCGATTGCAGGACGTTGCCCACCACATCCTGCCAGCAGTTGGCCAACACCAACTGTTGGGCGCTATCGCCAATACACTCCAGCGCCCTGTTGCGGGTAAGGATTGCTGCGGTCATGCCGTTGAAGGCCTCAGCCAGTTCGCCAATCTCGTCCTTGTTCTTCAAGTCGGCGCGGGTGTTCAGGTTCCCTTCGGAGACCTGTTCCATGGCCGTATGCAGGACGCGCACCGGCTGCATCAACCGTTGTGCGTATAGCGCCGAGACCAGCAGACTGAGGGCAATACAAACCAGGGCAATGATCAGCGTGGTGCTAAGGTTGCGCTGGACGCTGGCGTCGTAGGTTTCCAGTGAGAGGCCGATGTGAATCCAGCCCCATTCCAGACCGCTGTAGTCAAACGGCGCCGAGAAGTGGAACACGCGCCGACCGGCAATGGTGACCTCCCGGATGCCAGCGGTCTCCATCCTCTTTTGCGGTCGCCAGGATTGGTCAAGGGTCTCAATCGTCCACTGATCGCGCTGGGTGAGGATGGAGTAGCCGTCGTTCTTCGTGATCACCAGGTACTCGATGGCTGCGTCTCCTTCCAGCACCTGGATTGTGTGGTCAACCACGGAAGAGTAATCCTCCGATACGGCCGCCCCTGCCACGGTTGCGCGGATGGATGCCGCCACGCCACGCGCTTTCGACTGCAGGTTCGTTTGAAACTCACGGCTCTGCTGCGGCAGACTTACCACCAGAAATACGGCCAGAGTGATGCTGGAGAGCAGCCAACTCAGCATCGCCACGCGAAATGCCATTCCATGCCGACGCATCACGCACCTCCCTGCTTTCCCTTGGAGCTTTGCAGTGCGCGGTACCGCCTCCAGAATTCCCTGCTGGTTCGCAGGTGCTTGTCCTCCGCAAGAGCATGGCCCGCTGACCGAAACACTGTCAGCAACTGCTTTCCATGGGTGGATTGACTCAACTCCACAATCGCCTTGACGAGGTCAGCCCGATAGCGGTGAGGCTTGATGGGAGTAGAAGTGACCCGATCCAACAATGGCGCCGACCGCGCAATCACGCGAAGCCTTTTCAATTGAGCATTCATCTCGCCTAGCAGTTGGAAGCTATGCTCATCCACCAGACAGGCATCGCCCTTCTTGAAGTAGACCGGCAGCACACAATCCTGCGGACGGTTTACCCGCTGCACACCGGCAAAGTGCTGCGTCATCTCCGCGAGGGATTGGTCAACCAGTTCCATCGTCAACCACGCTACAGCGGTTCCAGACTGGAGCTTCGGATACAGCAGCAGCCGGGACTGTTGCAGATCCGCGAGGCTGTTTGCGGCGGACTCCGGATGGACCACGACAATGTAGGAAGTTCGCGGGTCGTCTGTGCCGGAGAGCAGGTCCAGCACCAACGGCGCCACCATGCGTCTCTCTTCCAGCTCAAAGTACTCCGATACTTCCAGCAGCAAAACGTCTGCTTCGTCGCGCTCCAGCATCTGTCGCACTTCCCGCGTGCTGGAGGTTGGACGTACGCTGGATCGAATCGAGAAGCCGTATTCTTTGCCGATATAGTCAGCCCAGGTGGTGACGGCGGCGATGGCGTCGTTCCGGGATAAGGTCCCCAACATGCCGTCACTGATGATGACGTTCAGTCTGGTGCTCCGCAGGTTGGCGGCGGCGCTCGATTCCGCTGCGTGGGTTGCGTCGCCGATTCGCGTGGCGGATTGACCAAGGCCGAGCTGGGTAGTCATCGCCACCAACAGGCTGAGCATTGGCAGCCAGCGCCACGCGCGCACCGCCCAGGCGGTCCTGGATTGTTGTCCGCTCATGGTCATGAAGTTGCTCCGCGCACGATGCCATGCTCATCCTGCCAGCCCTTCGCTACTGCTTTGTCGATCAGGTCCATGGTTGGGTACATATGTGATGCATTGCGGATTCTCAGGTCCTGTAATTGGAATAGGCTGAGGACCTGCCTACCCGAGACGCTTTCGGCCATCAGGCTCATTGAACCGGCAAGAATCTGCTTGGCCTTGGGATGGGTTTGCTTGCTGAGTGCATAAGCGCCAGCCACCAGCTCCGGCGACGTTTCTATGGCAACCAGTTGTTTGGAGAGTTGGGGATTCAGTTCCCCCAAGGGAGACACCACGGGAGCGAGGATCAAGCATGCTTCGGCCTTGCGAAAAAACACGGAAAGGACGACCTGCTGGGGACGCGATGCGTGTTGGATGTCAGCGAAGAAGCGTGCTCCAACCGGCCCACCATGAGGTACGGTGAGCAAATGGAGCCACGCCATGGCCGTGCTCATCCTGGGACTCTGGTGCACCATCAGCCGCTTGTTCTTCAGGTCGGCGATGCTCTGATACCCCGCATCACGCCGCACAAGCACCTGTAACTGCTGGGTGCCGGTATAGGTTGGGCAGGCAAGGATGGACGGATCGAACATCGGGCGCAGCCTCCAATACTCCACCGCGTTCAGAGCTGCGCTATCCAACGCTCCTGACTCCAGTTTGTGGGCGATCACCTCGAACCGTTCGAAGAACTCCGCGTTGATGTCCACACGCGCCTGCACGTCCTGCATCACGCGGCTGATCCACACCTTCATGGCGGCCCGGGCGTCGTTCAGATTGGCTTCCCCCAACAGCGAGTCACTGATGGACAATCTCAGGAAAGGCGCCGATGCCGCCACCTCTCTCCGTGCGATGCCCAAGCCCAACAGGGAGCGCATCAGCCAGGCTCTGCGGGAGGGGCTAGCAAGGCCAGCGACCGACGCTGTGTGATGTGGATTCCCGGCAAGCAGGCTCATGCGCTGCCCTCCTTGAGGATGCCTGCCTCGTCCGTCCAACCCAATCGGACGGCCTCGTCGATCAGCTTCATGGCCCCGTTCAGAACAGAAGTGTGTTGCTGCCGAAATCCCCGAACCTGGAACAGCGAGAGCACCAGCTTTCCCGATTCATGCGCCGACAGGGCGGCAAGCGCGTTGGCCAGGGCGTCGCGATACGCTCTCGGGCAGGCCACGCCGAACGCATATGCGCCGGGTTCCAGTGGCGGTGAAGTGGCGACGATCAGCAGGTCGCGAGAGAGCTTCGGATTCAGCTCCGTCAGCGACTGCATTGCCGATTCCAGCACCAGGCCGCAGTCTGCCTGTCCGAAGTACACCGGCAGTACCACTTGCTGCGGCCGCTTCCAAAGACTGACTTCACCAAAGAACTTTCCGGCGGTGCGCTGCCGCAATGGCTGCGTAAGGATATGCAGCCACGGCGCGGCAAGACAGGTTTGCGGATTGCTCTGGACAAGCAATCGTTTCCCCATGAGATCCGCCAACGACTCCACGCCCTTGCCTCGGCGCGAAATCAGGAGATAGCGCGGTTCCTCCTGATGCTCGGCCACCACCACGGTCGTGGGATCCAGCAGGGGACGAAGCTTCCAGTACTCCACGGCGCTGATGGCAACCGATTGCGCGATGCCGCTTCGCAACTGCGCTGAGATTGAGGGAAATGTAACGAACAGGTCCGCTTCCAGGTCGGCGGGAAGGAACAGTTGCTCCTTCAGACGCCGAATCCACACGCTCATTGCCGCTCGCGCGTCATTCTGATTGACATCACCAAACAGAGACTCTGAAATCGCGACGCGGATGTTGTGCCTTGCAGGCTCCGGCGCCGCCATCGCGGGAAGAGCAACGGCAAGACTGAGCAACTGCCGACGGTTCAGCACTGTGCCAGGCGGGCGAGTTGGAGCCAAGAGTGTCATTGCGTTACCCGTTGCTGCGAGCGCCTGCGCGCCTTAGTCCAACAGCCCCAGCGCCTTCTGAAATTGCTTGCCAATCACCAGGGACATGCGCGATTCCACGGACAGCCGGTCATAGCGCGTCTTCCAGTACTGCGCCGCGGCCAGTGATTCATATATTTGGGCGCGAATCACCTTTTCTGTCTCCACCAGTTCGCTTTCGTAGGCGCGCGCCGCCAGTTCACGGTTCTCCACAGCGGCCTCCATTGCACGCTGCGTTGCCTGCAAGGATTGCGTGACCGCGTCCAACTCCAGGAACAGATCGCGTACCTGCAGGCCAATGCCTTCCTTCAGCAGTACGCGCTCCTCCTTCAGCTTGTTGAGGCGGGCCCTTGCCTCAGCCACCTTATACTTCGTCAGGTTGCCATTGAAGAGAGGGATTTCCGCTCCCGCGCCCACCATCCAGCCCGCGCGGTTGGCCTGCGTAGAGGCACCGGCGTCGTAGCTGTTCCACCAGCGATG
>JALOKO010000095.1 GCA_025456495.1 Bryobacterales bacterium
CTTCGCCCGCATCCACTTCGGCCTTCACGATCCTCGAATCAGGAACCGGCGCCGCGCTTATCACCCGCGCCACCACCACACGTGCGAAGGCCTCTCCCCAGGCTTCCACGCCTTCGCTCTCGGCCGTCTTCATCGTAATCAGGTTGCTGAGTTCCTGGGCCGTATGGCGGGGGCCATTCATCAGCGCGTTCAGCCAGTTGTAGGAGAACTTCACAGTAGCGGTTCCTCACAAGGTAAATCAGTGGGCGCGGGCGCCGGGCCTAGAACTGCCGCAGGAAGCGCAGGTCGCCTCCCAGCAGGTGGCGGATGTCGTCAATGCCATAGCGCATCATCGCCAGCCGGGTCAGGCCCAGGCCAAAGGCAAAGCCGTTCCACTCATCCGGGTCAATGCCGCTTAGTCGCAGCACATTGGGGTGTACCAATCCGCAGGGCAGCAGTTCCACCCAGCCGCTGTATTTGCACACCGGGCAGCCCTTGCCGCCGCAGATCAGACACTGGATATCTAGCTCAAAACCCGGCTCCACGAAGGGGAAGTAGCCGGGCCGCAACCGCACCGTCACTTCGCGATGGAACACCTCGCTTAGCAAGGTCTTCATGAAGTAAATCAGGTGCGCCACGGACACATCACGGTCAATCATCATCCCTTCCAGTTGATAGAAGGTATGTTCATGGCTGGCGTCCACCTCTTCATTGCGGAACACCCGTCCCGGCGCAATCATGCGCAAAGGCGGCCCCAGCTGCTCCATGCCGCGCACCTGCACGGGCGATGTATGCGTCCGCAGCAGCGTGCCGTTGGTCATCCAGAAGGTGTCCTGCATGTCGCGCGCAGGATGGTCGGGCGGAATGTTCAGTGCGTCGAAATTGCGATACTCGCTCTCCACTTCAGGCCCATCCAGCACCGTGAAGCCCAGGCTCCGGAAGACATCCTCAATCTCGGTCTGGATGAGAGTTACCGGGTGCAGACTACCGCGCCGTGGCCCTTTCGATGGCAGGGTGAGGTCCATCCATTCGCGCTCCAGCCGCGCCGCCAGCGCCGCTTGTTCAAAGCGCTGGTTCTGTGCATCGAACGCGCCTTCCAGCAGCGTCTTCACCTGGTTCAGCAGCTTGCCCACGCTGCCGCGCTGTTCGTGCGTGAGGGCGCCCATGTTCTTGCTCAGCAGCGCCAGCTTTCCCTTGCGCCCCAGCACATCCACGCGCACGGCTTCCAGCGTCTCCGGGGACGAACACTCTTCAATCTGCTGACGGGCGGAGACTTCCATTTCCCGCAGGGAGGCTTCCATGGATTCAAAGGCGGTCATAGGACAGTAAGGATTTCAAGGGGTGCAGAGTAACTCTCAGTGTAACCTGCTCGCCCGCCAACCCACCCGATGGCGGACCTCATCAGGAGCGGAGCCGCGTGATCAGGTAGGCGCCCGCCAGCAGGAAGAGCCCGTCGGGGGCCCAGGCGGCGGCTACCGCCGGCAGTTGGTTGAGATTCCCAATCTGCTCAAACAGCGAATTCGCCACCCAGTAGACGATGGCGATGCCGAAGCTCACCCCCACCCCAGCCATGGCCCCGCGATTGCCGCCCATGAAGGCGAAGGGAATCGAGATCATCGCCATGATGAAGGCAAACAGCGGCACGGCGAACTTCTTGTGCAGTTGAATCTGCAACCGCACGGTATCGAATCCACTTTGCCGCAATTCATCGATGTAGGCCGACAGCTCCCGGTAGTTCATCTGCTTATCCTGCTTCACTTCCTTCAGGAAGTAGGATGGGGGCTCGCTGAGTTCGCGCACCGGCTGCAGGTCGAATTGCTGGAAGCTGGTTTCCGTAATCCCGTTGATGCCACGAGCCCAACCGTTGCGCAGCACCCAGGAATTCAGCGTGTTGTCCCAGGTGGCGGACTCAGCACGCAGGTGGCGTCGCAACCGGAAGGGCTTGGCGTCGAATTCGTATACGCTGACGTCGGCCATCTGGCTACGGTCCGGGTCGAAGTACTTGTAGTAGTAAATGCGATCGCCCTCGCCGCGAATCCACTGCTTGCCCGGGTTGAGATAGGTTTGCGCAGGGCGTCCCTTAATCTCATTGCGGATGGCGTCCTGAATGCGGTTGGCCTCAGGAACGTAGTAGTGGTCGAAGAGGAACAGAGACAAGCTCAGCATCAGGCTGGCCACCATCACCGGGACACTCAGGCGCAGGACACTCACGCCGCAAGCGCGGTACGCGGTCACCTCGTTCTGCTTGCTCATCACGCCAAAGGTCACCAGGACGGCCACCAGCACGCTCAGTGGCGCCGCGTCATAAATCAACTTCGGCGTCAGGAAGAACAGATAGGTCAGCATGCGGGACATGGAAATCCCGTTGCGAATCATGCTGCTGAGCAGTTCAAAGAACGTATAGACATGCGTCATTAGCACGAAGCTCAGCAGGAAGGCGCCGAAGTAGAAGAAGAAAGAATTCAGGATCGCGGTGTCAATCAACTGCGGCAGGAAGTGGATCTGCGGCATCGCCCAGGGCTTTGACTCGCGGCGCGGAATCCTTGCCAGCAAGCCCTTCCAACGATACTGAAGACTGGACATCCAATCCCCGTCGCCAGATTTCTCAAGGCGCAGAATCAGCACCAGGCCGCCCAGCCCGAACAACAGATTTGGCAACCACATCGCCAATCCGGTTGGAAGCGACTCCTGCCGCGCCATCCCCACCGCGCTCACAAGCCCGACGTAGTAGAGGAAGGCCAGCGCCACCGTAATCACAATTGCGGCTGACTTCCCTCCGCGTCGCGTGCTGACTCCCAACGGCAATCCCAACAGGCACAACAGCAGGCACGCAAAGGGCAAGGCCAGACGTTGGTGCCACTCAATGCGCGCCTCCACAGAGCTCGCTAACTCGCGGGCCAGCGCATCCATGCGCATCTCCGAGTAGGCTTTGGCGCGGATTTCCTGCGGAGGCTTCGCCTCCAGCACCTGGTCGCCTCGCGGGAAAGCGGTGTTGAAGTATTCGTTCGCCTCAACTCCCGGTTCGTGCGTGGTGCCATCCACCAGCGCCAACTGGATGCGGTTGTTGGCGACGTCCGGAACCGCAATCGTCTCACGCGCCACGGTGATGCGCGGCCCGTCCCCGCGCTGTTGGGGCTCCGGCCCCTCGCGCTCCTCCGCCGGCCGGATATCGGCAATGAAGACGTTGCGCCACAGCACCGTCTGCCCGGCGGACACGTCGCCCACGTACAGAATCATCCCCGGAAACTGTTCCTCAAAGATGCGGGGCTGAATTTCCGCGGTCAACTGGTCCGCCACCAGCCGGTTCAGCATGCGATAGGTTTCTTCAATCGCCACGGGCGTCAGATAGGTGGTGCCGAATCCGGTGAAGGCAGTGGCCAAACCAGCGAACAACAACACGGGCCGCAGCAGCACGCGCGCCGAGATCCCGTTGGCGCGCATCGCAGTGATTTCGCCGTCGCTGGCCATCCGGCTCAGCCCGATCATCACGCCCACCAGCACGCCCAATGGAATGGTGAAGGTGAGTGCGGGCGGCAGCACCAGCAGGAAGAGGTAGCCTACGTCCCAAGGCGTGGCTGACCCGCGCACCATCGGCTCAAACAGCTTCCCGATGTTGCGCAGGAACAGCACGAAGGTGAACAGCACGATACCCAGCACCGTTCCCCGCAGGCACTCCAGCAACACGTAGCGGCTAAGGATTCGCATGGCGCCCTGTCAATTGGATGCGCTGAATGTGGGCGGATCCACCAGGGGCTGCGTCGGCAGGTCCAGCTTCAGCGGCTCCAGTTCCACTTCTTCCAACAGCAACGATGGACTGATAACTGAGCACTCAGCCACATAGTTGCCGGCGCCCATTTGCGCAAAGAGTCCGCCATTCTCCAGGTAATGGAAGACATGGGGGCGATCCCCAACCGCGGCCAGATCGCGCAGCGCGCGCAGTTCCAGGTCACGGAAATTCAGGTTGCGCACCGCTTCCTCGCGTCCATCGGGATAGACGCGATAGACGGCTAACGGCAAGCTGACGCGAACCTTGCCCGGCCCGGTGGAGTCACTAAAGACCTTGGCCAGCGTGCCCATCGGCCCTGCGGTGGGGAAGTCCAACTTGCGAATCAGGATGCCGTATGGCCTGCCGGACGCCTGCATGCGTTCCAGCAGCTTCTGCTTCATGCTGGTATCCGGCACCGTCTCGCTGCTTTCCACAATCAGGTTGCTGGGCGCGCCCCGGTTGGCGCCGAAGACCCCCGGAATGCGCGCACGGCCATTGCTTTGCTCGCCCGGCGCGGCAGGGGTGCGCGTCCGAAAAAGGTTCTCCAGTTTGCCGTTCCGTATCAGCACCAGGGGCTCAGGCTTCACCGCTTCCAGGTCGATGAGCGTGCGGCCGATCAATGGCTGATCGCCGAAGCGCTGCAGGGTGGGGTCGTCCCGCACGGTGAGCTTCTCTGAAATCACAGTCATACCCAGACGGCCTTCCAGTTCCAGGCGCGGCCACGGCAAGGGGCGATTGGGAATCATCACCGGTTTGCGTGGCGTCCACAACTGCCGCCCCACCAACTGAGCCACCAATTGCGCCGCCGCATGACCTTCGAACAAGACCGGACCCCGGTAGTTTTCTCCAACAGGCGCCCGCCCGGTGCTAACCAGACGGTCCATCATCTCGTCGATGTCTGCGGCCATCCGGGCCTCATCGGGGAAGCCCGCTTCCCCATCCGCAAGATACTCCAGGCTGTCCCACAAGGTGGTTTGTTCAGCGCTTAGAGTGGACGCAATCACTCGCAGGAAGCCAATGCCAAACGGGCGTCGCACGATGCTGCCCTCTGAGTTCACGAAGTACTCAGTGCCGGTGGAATAGCCGAACTGCACCTGCGATTCCAGCACGTCCGGCTGCCGTCCGAATCTGGTGGAAAGCGCGCGTACCCGGCGCTCCCACAGTGCCTTGTCAAAGGTGGGGGCTGGCTGGTTCAACAACAATACGGTTGGCTCCGCACGCAGGAAGTCCGGCAGTTCCGCTGTTGCCTGCATGTTCTGCATGGAGGTCTTCTTCAGGCTCAGCGATTGCGCCGCGCCCTTATAGGCCATGTCGGTCAGCAGCCACCAGTTGCGGCGCATCGCCTCCTCGTTGTCATCCAGGGGGAAGCGATCCACCGCGAAACGCGTCCCCTGATAAAAGCCCGAGGCGACGAAATTGGTGTCGTCCCGGTCGTAGCTCCCGACGCGAGCCTTCACGCTGGGGACGCGCAGTTCATTCTCCACCCGGTTTAGCAACGCCCCATGCGATGCGCTCACCAGAAAGCTCTGGCCCTTGGCATACAGGTAGCTGGTGAAATAAAGCGGTGCGCCAACCATCATCGTGAGTTGCCGCGACCGCGCAATCTCGTCCATCATGGCGCGCAGGACCGGGTCGGCGCGGGCCACTCGCGTTGTAGATTCACCCGCTGGATCGGGCTTCCGGGGTGCGCTTGCCGGCTGCGCGCACACCATCCCCGCCATCCACAGGATGCACAGCGCTGCCCCTAGACGACTCATTGCGCGCCCCCAGTGGCCCGGGGGAAAGGCAGCAGTGGCGGACGATCTTCGGCCTTGCCCCGCCGTTGCGTCTCTATCTCTGACACCAGCAGCGAGGGCGAGACCGCCGCCACTGGAATCGAGCCGGACTCCGCTCCGCAAAAGCCGTTAAACACCTCAGGCCGGTCACTGGCGGCCAGGATCTTGGCGAAACTGGTCAACGGCGTTCCAACGATATCCACACCCCGCACCAACTGGTCAGGCCGCCCATCCGCGTATACCCGGTACACCACCAGAGGAGTCACGGTAAACGCCTGCAGCCCATCCCGTCCGGTGGTGGTCAAGCCACCACTGACATCCTCGAAGTAAAGGCCGTAGGGCTTCTTCTGCTTGCGGATCTCCTCGCGCAGCGCTTCGCGTAGGGCAGCCTCGGGAACCGTCCGCGCCGCCTCCACCAACAGATTCGATTGACGACTCACCACCTCGTTGCCCGGCGCCTTGCGTCCATGGCCATTCGACCGGGGAAAGCCCGCCACCGGCGATCGCGACATCATAAAGTTCCGCAGCACCCCGCCTTCCACCAGCGGCACCCGGCGCGCCTTCACTCCCTCGTCATCGTACGCATACCAGCCCATCAGGTCCTGGCCCGCCACCTCCCGCTGGGTGGGGTCAGCGTACACACTCAGGAAGGGGGCCAACACGCCCTGCCCCACCTGACTGGTGAAGGTCTGCCCCTCCCGCTCATCCTTCTGTCGATGGCCTTCCATCCGATGGCCAAAGATCTCGTGAAAGAACACCGCCGCGGCACGACCTGACAGGATTGCAGGACCCACGAAGGGCTCCGCCAGCGGCGCCTGCAGCAGTCCCTCCATGTCGCGAATCAGCGTGGCGATGGTCTTGTCCACCGCGGCGTCCGCAGGCAGCTTGGCCGGAGTCTCCGCCTCTACGCTCCGCGAGAGCCCCAGGTTCATGCCGTCGCTCGCCTTGGACTGGGCGTTCACCTCCACCCGTGCGAAGGCGCGACCATGCCGGATCCGGCTTCCCTTGCTGTCCACGAAATAGCGGTGGTCCACGGTCAACACCAGAGCCACGTTGGAGGTCAGAATCCCTTCATGTCCCTGGAATGCCGCGCTCCAGCGCTTCAACTTCGGCTCCCACTGGGCGGGCGTAAACGGCGCTGAAGCCACAGGCTGCACATCCACCTCTGGACTCTCCTCGGAGAAGTCCCCGCTTGGATCGCGCTCCGCCACTTGCATCTCTGTGTTGCTCTTGATCAGGTTCAGCCGCTGGGACGCGCCGCGGTAGGCCCGGTCTGTGTCCCGCCACAGGATGCGCACAATCGCCTTTGGCTCGTCCTCCAACGCGATCAGGCTCCCGGAAGTGAACCGTGCATTGCCGCCGCGCACACGGTGGTAATTGTCCAGTTGCGGATCACCCACCCGCAGGCTCACGTCCAGGATCCGCTGCCGCTGCCGTTGGCTGGCCCGCATCGACCCATAACTGGCATCGAGGACCCAGATATCGCGTTCCGTGACGGTGTAGGAGAGGTAGTAAGGCTTGGGGTCGCCCTTCTGCTGCAACGCGTCGAAGTTCCGCTTCAGTTCAGCTTCCAGGATGGCCAGCAGGTCAGACCCCTGCGCCAGGCAAGGCACAGCGGCCAAGGTCATCACGCATAAAAGCCGCAGCCAAGCCGCAATCACGCCACCAGCATACCATGCGCACTTCGCCGTCCCCTTCCGCTCCAGGGCTGGTGATCGCCTTGCCGTGCCCCTCCCGTGAGCGTCGCCAAAGCCAACCGTCCACCCCTCGCGGACTATGCCAATTGGCATACAGACGCACAGTAGCGTTCATGATAAGGTCTGGAAGAGAATTCGAATCGTCCTGCACCGGGAGGCCTCGTCATGACCACCACCAGACGTCGTTGGATGCAATCACTCGCGCTTTCCAGTGGCGCGACCGTTGCCGGTTCTGCGCTACTCCCGCTCGCCGGTGCTGCCGCAGGACCAGATGCTGCGGAACCAGATGCTGCGGAACCTGATGCCGCGGAACGGGCGTCGGGGGAAACCGGCGCCGCGGATGTCCCCAAGGGAGCAGCGCTTTCCCAGGCCCTCGCCGCCGCCATGCAGGCTCCGGTTCTGCGCCGGGAACGCTTCGCCAGCCCCCTCCCGATTGAGCGCGTGGAGCTTCTCAAGACGGGTAAGCACTTTCTCGTCCGTGTCCAATCCGGCGGGTTGAGCGGCTATGCCGACGCCCACAGCAACGTGATGAGCGCCGCCTCTCCCATCCTCGTGCGCAAGGTGGCGCCCCACTTCGTCGGCAAAGATGCCCGAGACCTCGAACACACCTTCCACCAAGCCTATCTCGCTTCGTCCAACTACAAATGGCAGGGACTTCCCTTCTGGGTCTCCATGGCGGCCGTCGAAATGGCGATTCTCGACCTCCTGGGGAAGGCCATCAACCAGCCCATCGGAGCGCTGCTGGGGGAGGTCGTCCGCACGTCCATCGGCGTCTATCGTGCAAGCGGGAATCGCGGCAACTCCCCCGAAGCCGAAATCGAGTACCTCCAGCAACAGGTGGAGGAGACCGGGGCCAAAGCCATCAAGTTCCGTCTCGGCGCGCGGATGCGTTACGACGACGCCTCCACCGCGCGCGATTTGGCCCTCATCCCCCTAACCCGCAAGACCTTCGGCGACCCATTCACCATCTACGCCGACGCCAACGGCTCCTACGACGTGCCCACGGCCGTCCGCATCGGCAAACTGATGGAAGAGCAGAAGTTCCGCTTCTTTGAAGAGCCGGTGCCCTTTGACTACTACGAGGAAACCAAGGAAATCGCCGATTCCCTGCAAATCCCCATCGCCCTGGGGGAACAGGAAGCCAGCTTGCGGAACTTCCGCCGCATCATAGAGCGTGGCATCGCCCGCGTCATCCAACCCGATCTGATGTATTCCGGCGGCATCATTCGGGCCATCAAGGTGGCGCGAATGGCGCAGGTGGCCGGGTTGGAGTGTACGCCCCACATGTCCGGCGGCGGCTTGGGCTACCTCTACGTCGCCCACTATGCCTCCTGTGTGCCGAACGCCGGCCCGCACCAGGAATACAAGGGGAAGGACGACACGCTGCCCGTGGGGTCGCCCACCTCCCCACTCACCAGCGTCAATGGACTGCTACAGGTTCCCTCCGGACCCGGACTTGGCATCGAATTCGAGTCCTCATTCTTGCGCGCCGCCAAGCCGATACGTGCATAGACAGTTCACGGGATTCCACAGTTTGCTGGTACCCCCTACTTGGTTCCATAAGCCGAGCTAAGGACAAGTGCGGATGGCGGCTCAGGGGAATCCCTGATGATTCAGTTCCGTTCTGAATCGTCGCGTTTCAATCTGAAACGTCTTGATTCACCAAGAAACAGAACCGCGACGTCGGTACCTCAGGTTCCAGGCTCTGCCCTCAGGGATTCCTTCCTTCGCTCTACGTAACAAATCCTAAGAGTTTCAATACTTTACCGGAACGATTCCGCCCCTTAAGAGTTCAATAATGGATTTCGACCTTAAGGCAGGAACTTTGGTTCCCAACATGCACTCGGTGTCCGTGCAGTCTGCAACCGGACATGGATGTCCGAGTGCCATCAGATCCGACAGCAGTATTGAGAAGGACGCAGTAATATGGCAGCCCAAGCAACATCGGTGTTTTCAACACCCATCAGAGAGTCCGGAACTAGTTCCGAAAACGTCCAGGCTACTCAAGGAAAAATACAGGCCACCCACGGAAAAATCCAGACGACGCGGGCGCGCAATCTGGTCAGGGATCAGAGAATCCTGGACCACGTGCACTTGGTAAAGATCATCGCCATCCGCGTCTACGAGGGCTTGCCCGTACATATTGAGCTGGAAGAACTGGTGCAGGTAGGAGTGATGGGTCTGTTGGAGGCTGCCGAGAAGTTCGACGAAAACAAGAATGTGTCCTTCCCCGCCTACGCCAAGCACCGCATTCGCGGGGCCATTCTGGACAGCCTGCGACAGATGGACTGGGCCTCCCGCGACCAGCGTCGTAGAGTCCGCCAAATGGAGGCAGCGGTCCACAACCTGTCGGGAGCCTTGTGTCGCAACCCCTCTGAATCGGAGGTTGCGCAGGAAATGGGCATGGACCTGGAAAAGTGGCAACGCATGGTGGGGGAACTCCAAGGCGTCGGGTTCGTTTCTGCTTCCTCTCGACCTGCGGGCCAGGAGGACGGGCCACCCATCGAGTTTCCCGCCGATGCGTCCGAAGATCCCGATACCATCTGCAAGCGTCGCGAACTGGCAACGCTGCTCCACCAGGCGGTAAGCGCACTCCCCTTGCGTTACCAAGCGGTCCTGCGGATGTACTACACGGACGAGCTCACCATGAAGGAAATCGGCAACCAACTCGGTGTCAACG
>JALOKO010000568.1 GCA_025456495.1 Bryobacterales bacterium
GCATGAAGTAGCCGCTGCGCATCGCCTCCTGGGCAAGGGGGAAGATCCTCTGCGGCGCCAGGCGGTCCTGGCCGGTGATGGTGTGCTCGATGGTCACCAGCTTGGGCGTCTTGTTGCGCACGAGGGTGTCCACGGCCACCTGGCCGCTGGCGCCCGGACACAGCATCTCGTACGTAGCCAGCTGTAGCATCTGGTGTGCGCTCACTTCCGAGGGCGTTCGTTGCGCCGTCTTCAGGTCGCGTACCGTCCCGTCGGCGCACAGCAGGTCCACGTGCCCTTGCACCTTCACGCCGCCGATGGTGCCCGTGACGTGCACCTCGACCGCCGCCGGGTGGATCCGCGGCGCCATCTCGGCCATGTACTTGGCCACCAGTCCCTCGCCCTCGGCGCCCAGCGCCTCCGGGTTGTCCGTGTCGGCCCATTCCACCTCGTCCAGCCGCCCCTGCCAGTGGGCGCGGAACACCTCCACCACCTCCGCAGCGGGTAGGTCCTGCTCGGTCAGCACCTTCTCGGCCATGTTGCGCCCGATGGCCTCATGCACCGCGCTTCCCAGCGCCAGGTTCGCGTTCGGCGGATCCGGCAGGCCGCGCTGGTACTTGAACATCCAGCGCGCGGGGCAATCCATGAAGGTGTACATCTGGCTGATCGATAGCACCTCCGCCAGGGCCTCGGGCGCCTGGTCAATCACGGCCACAGCTGGGGCTTCCGCTACGGCTGGGGCTGCAGGCTTCTTCGTCCGCTTCATTGCGCACCCCCCGCCTGGCGGGCGAAGTCGCGCCCGGCCCAGCCGTCCTTGTGGGCCTGGATGTAGATACTGGCAGCCGTGGCGCGCACGTCCTCCTCGTTCCAGGCGAGTTTCAGTCCCTTCACCTCGCCATAGTGCTGCGCCACCTGTAGCGCGTCGATCGCGGCAATCAGGCAGGCGGCCATCGTGCGTGAAGCGACGGTTTCCCCGGCCTGTGGGCGCGCCTGAGGCGCTTCGGAGGGCGTAGGTAGGGTTACCAGCCGTGGACCGCCCTGGGGCGCGTCCTGGGCCGCGTTTTTGGGAAGGGGTGCGGGCTTAGCCGTGTTACCCTGGGGCTGGGTCTCGTCAGACCAGCCGTCGGCTGCCTCCTGCGGGGTGCTGGCGGTTCGCGTGGCGGCAGGGCTGCCTCCCTGCTGCCGCGCCCCATACGCCCCTGCCTGGGCCTGTGGCGCCGCCTGCGGGCGTTCAATCAGCCACTGGATGGCCTTGGCCCGCCCCTTGCTTACCTCCTGCTTCATGATTGTGAAGGGTTCCCCCGCGCGCAGCTCCAGCGCTTCGATGCGCTGCGCCGTGCGCGGGTCAAAGAACATCAGCTTTTCCTCGCCCTCGTGCTGGACGGTGAACATCATCTGGGTGCCGTAGCGACCCTGTATCTCGCGCGGCGTCGCGAAGCGCAGCGCCACCTGGTAGGGCACGTTCATCAGCGGCCGGATGATCTGCCGTTTCTCGTCAGACATGGGATCCTCCTGTATTTGGAAAGCCCGGGCAGGCCCTGCCTGGCCCGCCCGGGGTTGGGGTGAAGGGCCGGCTAAGCGGCGGCCCGGTGTGTGCTGCGCGGCGGCAGCGGCACGCGGGAGACGGCGGGTACCGGCGCGCCGCCATCCGGCGTCTGTACGCGCTCAATCACCTCCCACACCCGGCCATCGATCACCACGCTGCGGTGGCGGTACGAAGGTACCGGGGCGGGCTGCGGTTGGAGCTTTGGTTGGGGCATCGTCAGTACCATGCTGGTCTCCTTGTCCGGAGGGTTTTGGCTGCCTCCGTGATTCGATTATGCATAGGGTCTGTGCATAGAGTCAAGCAAAATCGGCGGTACGGAAGTACCGGTAGCACAGCACACCGTCTTTGCATAGACTTACGGTGTGGCGACCAAACAAACTAAGGTGATGACAGGGAAGGATATCCCGCCGGAAGTGCGGGCTTTTTTCCAATCCGCGGGCGCGAAAGGTGGGTCTAACAGCCGGGTGAACCTTCCGCCGGCGCAAGTGCGGCGTTTAGCCTCACAGGCCGCCGCAGCCCGATGGGCGCGGTGGCGCCGCGACAACGGGCGGCCGCCGAAGCCGGGCGATGAAGAGTTTTTGTAGGAGGGTTCGATGGCGGAGATTCAAGATCAGCCAGGCGCGTCACCGCAGGAGTTAGCCTTGATTGGCCTTGCTGCTTTCGTGGTCATGCTGGTTGCTCTATCCTTCGCCCTCTCTGCACATGTGGAGAGGACGAAGCCGAAGCTGACGTCCCACGTGATGGTTTGCCCGGATCCCGTCTGGCCCTGCGATGTGGGCGCGGACCGCGAGGCCGCGCTGGTCATTATGGCCTACGAAAACCCAGATTTGGCGGAAGCGGTCCAGTTCGTGGAAGGCCACCGGATCGAGAATCTGCGAACAGATCTGATCCTGGCTGGGAAGCTGGTCAGCATCCCCAACGGCACGGGCGTCACCGAACTGCAGCGGTCGCCGCTGAACGTGACGGGGAAGCCGCGATTCAGCGTGGTGCGAATCGAGGAAGGGAAGTACGCAGGCAATACCGTCTGGGCCGTCGCGGACCAGGTGATTCCCCGGCCGCCGCGCTAGAAGAAGCGGGCGCGGGAGATCTACGCGGACCGCATGGCGGATCGGCTGATTGCTGCGCAGTGGCTAGCGCGGGAGGCCCCGGCCGCCGCGCTGGCCAGCCAGCTCAGCGCGCCACCGGCCGCGGCGGCGCAGCGCAACATCCGTGTCACCATCGGCAGCGACAGCTTCGATGTCGCCATCCAGGCAAGGGTGGAGCGCCCGGAACAGTCAGCAGCTAAGCGTAGCCGCGTGTTGCCTTTCCCGGCAGCATCCGACTAGTACAAAGACGTGGCTCACTTGCAGACCTGGATGCGCAGAGTGCGCAGATAACCAGTGTCATCACCGGATGACTTGTTGAATAAAACCCTCACCTGCCCGCCCG
>JALOKO010000569.1 GCA_025456495.1 Bryobacterales bacterium
TGGCTGGCCGAGGTAGGCAAGCGTGGTTGGGTGGTGCTCACCAAGGACCAGAAGGCCCGCTACAAGCCGTTGGAAATTGCAGCACTCAAGGCAAGCAGCGCGTGCGTGTTCATTCTGAAGGCGGGAAATCTGCGTGGCGAAGAGATCGCCGCCAGGTTCCACGAGGCGCTGCGGGCAATCTGCGCGATGCTGGAAACGGAACCCGGGCCGTTTGTGGCGGGCGTCACCAAGGGTGGTCGCGTCCACCTGCAGCAGCTCTAGCGCGGCGGCGTCTTGGCCTTCATCTTCTGGGTCCATTCGGCAAGCACGGCCTGCAGGGCGGGGCTAGCCTCCATCATCTTGCGCTGGGACACTTCCGAAGAGCGCTGCATCAACTGCGGTTGCTTGACCACGAAGGCCTGGCCACCCGGGCCACGATAGAAGGCGAGGATGGCGTCCAGTTCCTCGTCCGTGAAGGCCTCAGCGTACATGGCCGTAAACTCGCCCTTCAGTTGATTCCAGCCCATGTACTTCAGTAGCAGTTGGTATACGTCCGCTTGCAACTGGTCCACATCAGCCTGCATTTCCGGCGGCACGCGGGTGCCTGTCAGTTGCGACATCACCGAGGACTTTGTCTGCTCCATGATGACATCCATCAACTGGGAGAAGGTCTGCTCCATGCGCATGAGCGTGAACAGCTCTTCCACTTTGGCCACCTTAGTTTGGGCGCTAACAGCCGTGGTCACAACCAGCAGCGCCACCAGCATACACACAGCGTGGATGGTTTTCCGTGGGGTCTTCATGTGGACAGACTAGCACCATGGATCCACAGCGTGGGGACCGCCCACCGCCGGTTGTATTCCAATCGGCACCGTGATGGATGGCCATCCCTGGTACGCATGGCCTTCCCGGGCCGAACTTTGGCAACGCCTCGCCCATGGGCGCCATCCCATAGAGGAAGGGCTTCCCCAAAGGCCGTCCTGTTTGGGGATGTTATGCTACGGACAATGCGCATGAAACTGATGTTTGGTTCTTTCCTGCTGACGCTGTTTGCGATGACGGCTGGGGCTCAAGTGAATGTGGGCGATCAGAAGGCGTCGCCGACGCAACCCTTCAACGTTAAGACCACGTCGACGTTTTCGTTGCCGTGGCGCATCGCCTTCCTGCCCGATGGCAGGATGTTGGTGACTGAGAAGATCGGCCCCATCTGGCTGGTATCTGCCACCGGCGAAAAGATTGCCCCCTTGGGCAACACGCCTCCGGTGTATTGGCAGGGCCAGAACGGCATGTTGGGCGTATTTGTGTCGCCCCGCTATGCCACGGACCAAAGCATCTACATCACCTACATTGAGCCTGGCGAGTATGGCGGCAGTCAGGTGCTGGCGCGCGCCCGGCTGAATCTGGGGCGGGTGGCCCGGTTGGAAAACCTGGAAGTGTTGTGGCGGCAGATGCCGCGCGGCAAGGGCGGCCAAGCGGGTGGGCAGGTCGCCTTCTCGCCTGACGGCCAGTATCTGTATATGTCTGTTGGTGATCGTCAGCGCATGACGCCCGCGCAGGATCCGAACCAGCCCGTGGGCAAGATCCTGCGATTGACCTTGGACGGCAAGCCGGCGCCGGGCAACCCGAACGAAGGCAAGACCGGGGCATCCACGATTGAACTGATTGATCCTCCCCGGGATACCCAGGAAGCCATGAACGCAAAGGTGGTGAGCAAGTACACCTTTCCTGGCCCCAATCTGACGCCCTCGGAAACGTGGGCCAGCGGCGTGCGCGCGCCCTACGGGCTGGCCTTCTCGCCCTCGGGTGAGTTGTGGGAAGTGGAGCATGGTCCGCGCGGTGGGGACGAACTGAACCTCATCGAAAAGGGCAAAAACTACGGCTGGCCGGTCGTCTCCTATGGCGTGAACTACAACGAAGTGGGCATTGCCAGTCATGATGCGCGGCCCGAGTTCGCCAAGCCTGTGCTGTACTGGGTGCCTGTCATCGCGCCCGGCAATCTGATGTTCTACCGCGGCAAGAAGGCCTTTCCGCAATGGGATGGCAGCGGCTTTGTGAGCGGCTTGGCCAGCAAGGCTCTGGTGCGTTTGGAACTGGACGGCAAGGGCGGCGCGAAGGCGGTAGAACGCTGGGACCTTGGCAAGCGTCTTCGGGATGTGGCTCAGGCCCCGGATGGCACGCTGTGGTTGCTGGAAGACGCCAATCCAGGCGCCTTGATCCACATCACTCCGAAATGATGTTGAGGCTGTGTTTCCTGATGGGATGGCTGTTGCTGCCGTTGGCGCTTACCGCGCAGCAGCAGCCCATCCCCTATAGCCATCAAACCCACATGGGTCTGGGGCTGCAGTGCAAGAGCTGTCACACCAATCCTGACCCTGGGGAGATGATGCGCTTTCCGGCCGAGACTCTGTGCATGGGTTGCCACCGGGCCGTGAAGGCCGATAGCCCGCACATCCAGAAGCTCGCCGCTGCGTTCAAGGACAAAACGCCCGTGGCCTGGGTGCGCGTCTATCAACTGCCAGACTACGTCTACTTCAGCCATCGCGTGCATACCAAAGCCGGGGCTTCCTGCGAAAGCTGTCACGGCCCGGTGGCGCAGCG
>JALOKO010000096.1 GCA_025456495.1 Bryobacterales bacterium
CGGCTGGAATCTTTGAGATCCGAAAGACACGGTCGTCATGGCGACGTAACCTGCAACTGGTAGCGTACGAGGGATGCACCCTGCGCGCGCTGAGTCACCTCTTCGTGTCGAATTGCTGGAGAAGCGCTTCGGCCACCGGCTGGCGGTGGACAAGGTGAGCTTCACCGTCGCAAGCGGAGAGATGGTTGCGATTCTGGGTGCGTCCGGATCTGGCAAAAGCACCGTGATGCGGCTGATCAGCCGTCAGACTGCGCCCGACGCCGGACGGATCCTGCTGGGGGACTTTGAGGCGACACAGCTGAGCGGGAAACAGCTTCTGGACTGGCGCGCGCAGTGCGCAATGATCTTTCAGCAGTTTCACCTGAGCGAACGGCTGGACGCTGTGACAAACGTCCTGATGGGCGGGTTGCGCCGAATGGGTACCCTACGGTCTCTTGCCGGAGTGTTTACGCGAAGCGAACGACTGGCCGCGGCGCAGGCTCTGGAGCGAGTGGGAATGCTGCCCTACGCGCTGCAGCGGAGCGGAGAGCTTTCTGGTGGACAGAAGCAACGCGTGGCGATTGCACGGGCGCTGGTGCAGCAACCAGCCATTCTGCTTGCCGACGAACCGATCTCGGCATTGGATCCACGGAGCGCGGAGATTGTGCTGGAGCTGCTGAATTCCATCCGACAGGAACAGCGCATTCGTGTGCTGGTAAACCTGCACGATGTTGCGATGGCGCGCCGTTTCGCACAGCGCATTATCGGGATGCGAGACGGGCGCGTTGTCTACGACGGGTCCCCGGCCGGGCTCACGGGGGAAGTGCAGCGGCAGATCTACGGAGAGTCCTTAACCCGCGGTGCGATGGACCAAGGGGCGCTGGGACAGGACCCCCCCCCAGCGATTGGCGACCCATCCACAGTGCTGCGGCGCGGGGCATCCAACTATGCCGGAGCCTAAGACTGGTGGACCGGGGAAACCCTGGAGGCGCGTGGCGCTGGCGTGCGTTCTGCTGTTTGTAAGCGGATGTGGTGAACAGCCCCGGCAGGTGTTCCGTGTAGCGTCCATCACCACGGAGAATCAGGCGGACACTGCGCGGCGCTATCGGCCCCTCGTGAGCCATCTTCAGCGGAAGCTCGGCCAGGAGGTGGAGTTCCGGGAAGTGAGCGACTACGCGGCGCTGGTGGAGGCGTTCCGTTCGCGTCGGCTGGAGCTTGCCTACCTGGGTCCGGCATCCTATGCCAAGGCCTGGAAGGTGACTGCCGGCAACGTTGAACCGTTGGTGAGCGGCGTCACCCGGGAAGGCACGCGGGGGTATCACGCGGCCATGCTCGTGCGGTCTGACTCGCCCTACCGGTCGTTGGAGGATCTGCGCGGCAAATCATTCGCGTATGTGGACCCCAACTCCACTTCAGGCTATCAGGCCGTACACTATTTCCTGCACAAACAGGGCATTCAGGTGGCAGAGCACTTCGCCCGCACCGGGTTCAGCGGCAGCCACGAAAACAGCGTGATTACCTTGCTGAACGGCAGCTACGACGCCGCCACCGTCTGGTGGAACAACGACGACATGAACGCGGTCCAGCGCATGGCGCTGAAGGGGATGGCGAACGCGAATGACTTCCGTGTGGTCTGGCTCTCACCGGAACTTCCGGCGGACCCCTGGACGATCCGCAAAGACCTGCCAGCGAGTGTGCGACGGCAGGTACGCGAAATCCTGATGGGCTTCCGGTTGGAGGATCCAACTGGCTGGGACGTGCTGACGGACGGGAACGTGCGCGAGTATGTTCCGGCAAGCCATGAAGAATTCAGTTGGGTTCTGGACATGCTGGACTTCAACCTGCGCCAGCGCGGTAGCGGCCAGGCAGGAGCAAGTAGGCAGCCGTGAAGACCGCACTCGAAGGCCACTGCGCCTCCTCGACGCGCTTTGAGCAAGAGTGGCGCAAGGCGCAGCGTAGCAAGTGGCGATCCCAGTTACTGCTGGTTGGAGTGCTGGCTGGCCTGGCGGCGCTTTCGGCCATCGCGACTGATTTCTCAGTGCTGGCCCTGCCGCAAGCGGCGGTGGATGCTACGCGTTACTTTTGGCTGATGCTGCCCGAACGCGGCAGCGAAGGCCTTGCGGCTGTACCCGGAGCTTGGCTGTGGAACTGGAGACAGTGGGCATGGCTACTGCTGGACACCCTTGCCATCGCCTTTCTGGCGACGTTATGGGGATTCCTGGGCGCGGCGCTGCTGAGTGTGCCTGGGTCTCATAATCTTAATGGATATCTGGCTGAACGGGTGCTGGTGCGGCGATTCCTTGAGCTTGCGCGCACGGTGCCGGAACTGGTGTTTGCGCTGGTCTTCGTGGTTGCATTCGGGCTGGGTCCGCTGGCTGGTGTGCTTGCCATAGGCCTGCACAGTTTAGGAGCTATGGGGAAGCTGTTCATTGCAGTGAACGAGAACATCGACATGGGCCCGGTTGCCAGCCTGGCTGCGACGGGCGCCAACCGCGCGCAGCAGGTTCGCTACGCGGTGTTTCCGCAGGTGCTGCCGTCCTTCCTGAGCTATGGAATGCTGCGCTTTGAGGTGAATGTGCGCTCGGCTTCGGTGATCGGTCTGGTGGGTGTGGGAGGCATTGGGCAGGAACTCTACTTTGTGATCCGGCAGTTTCTGTTTGAGGATGTCGGAGCAATCCTCCTGATGCTGCTGACGACGGTGTTTGTCATCGACATGACGGGAAGCAGTCTTCGACGGATGCTTGGCGCGGGGGGACTCCGCGGATGACAAAGACTTCGGTTGCCACGTCCCCGGAAGAAACCCTGCTGCTGAAGGCGGTGAACCCAGGCATCCGGCGGCAAGCCCTGCGTGCGCTGCCTATGGTGACGTTGATGGGGTTGGCGCTGGCCGCGCTGCTGCGGCTTCAGATTGATTTTCGTGCGATCGTCCCGGGCATTGGAAAGCTAGGCTGGCTGGCGGGACTGATGTGGCCGCCTTCCGTAGGAGCACACCTGCCAGAATTCCTGGGAGCGCTGGCGGAAACACTGGGGATCGCATTCCTGGGCGTTCTGCTGGCAGCAGCGGCGGGGTTTGCCCTGTCGTTGATGGCGGCACGAACCATGAGTCCGGCGCCCTTTGTGCGGGTGGTTGCCCGTCGCCTCCTGGACGTGCTGCGCGGCATTGATGTGCTGATTTGGGCCATGGTGTTCGTGAGCGCGGTGGGGCTGGGACCCTTCAAGCTCTGTACTACCTGGAAAGCAACGTTCGCTCGGCGACGATCCTGGGCGTTGTCGGCGCGGGAGGCATTGGCTTTCAACTGGCTGATCGAATCCGGCTGAATGAGTGGAGTCAGGTTGGGGCGCTGATTCTGCTGATCCTGATTACGGTGACGCTGATCGACAGGGTGAGCGTTGTTATCAGCGGCCGCTACCTTCCGGGCAAAGCTTCCAATCAAAGGCAGAGGAGAGACCAGTGGGCAAGCAGCTAAGCCAGCAGCCGACAGTGGATGCAACCGCGACAGTAACCGACAGCAGGTTGGGCGCCTGGACCGAGATCGGCCCGCGGACGCGGGTGGTGGAAACGGAGTTTGGCGACTACAGCTATGTGATGGGCGACAGCGACCTGTGGTACTGCCGCGTGGGCAAGTTCTGCTCCATTGCAGCGCATACGCGTTTGAATCCCGGAAACCATCCCCTGCACCGCGCAGCGCTGCATCACTTTACGTATCGCAGCGCCAGCTATCAATTGGGCGTTCCCGACGATGATGCGTTCTTCAACTGGCGCCGCGAGAGTCCCGTGGTGGTGGGGCATGACGTCTGGATTGGCCACGGGGCCATCGTGCTGCCCGGGGTGAGCATCGGCAATGGAGCAGCAGTAGGCGCCGGAGCAGTGGTGAGCAGAGATGTGGAGGCCTACACGATTGTGGCGGGAGTTCCGGCCCGCCCGCTGCGGCGCCGGTTCCCCCAGGCGATCGCGGAGGGCTTCGAGGCGTTGCAATGGTGGAACTGGAGCAGAGAGAGCATCGCTGCCGCCGTGGTGGACTTCAGGGAGCTTTCGGCTGAGGAGTTTCTGGAGAAGTACGGAAGCTGAGAAACCGGATCAGCAAACCCGGATGCCCTCACGCCACACCTCGCGAACCCATGGAGCGCCACCGGCCATGCGGACGCGCACCAGATCGGCGCGAGCGCCAGGGACAATCTCACCGCGATCATGCAATCCAACCATACGCGCGGGATTGCACGTGACAGTGGCCAGTGCGTCGGGGAGGGGGTAGCCCGCATCGAAGTGCAAGCGCATGGCGCCTTCCAAAAGGCTGACCGGCACATAGTCAGAGGCAAGGGCATCCAATAGCCTTTCCCGGGCTAGGGCTAGCGCGGAGACGTTGCCGGAATGCGAGCCGCCCAACACCAGGTTGGGTGACCCCATGATGATGCCCATCCCTTCCTCGCGGGCAGCCAGTGCAGCTTCTGAGGTAGTAGGAAACTCGCTGATGGTCACGCCCAGACTGGCTGCCTCGCGCGCGTGCCCGGGCTCAGTGTCGTCGTGACTGGCAAGGGGAATGGCGCGGAGACGACAAGCGGCAACGATGGCCTGCGTGTTCGCGTAGGCGCAGTCCTGCTGGCGCGCCATCCGTTCGGCAATCATCGCTTCCAGACCGTCGCGATCCATCTTGTAGCGCCAACCGTAGTAGGCCCGGTAGCGATCGAGGTTCTTCCATTGACGCTGACCGGGGGTGTGATCCATCAGCGACACCAGGCGCAGGATGGGGTCATCGGCAAAGGCCTGGAAGAAGTGGGTCACCTGCTCATGAACCACCTCGCAGCGCAAGTGCAGGTAGTGGTCAGCGCGCAGCATGCCGCCTTGGCGGGCATCATGGATCGCCTGGACGGAGATGCCCAGGAACTCCTGGCGCTCTTCGTAAACTCCAAGGCAGATGGCGTCCAGGACGGTTGTAATGCCAGCGGAGGCGATCTGGCTATCGTGGGCGGACAAGGCGGCCGAGGGCCTCCAGTGAACGTTCGGACGAGGGGAGAGGTGCGTTTCCAGATGATCCGTATGCAGTTCCACCAGCCCGGCGATCAGATAGTCCCCATCCCAGTCCTGTGCCGCCGGCAAGGTAACCTGGCCCTCGTCCACTGAGACGATTTTGCCTTGGTTGACGGACACGGAGCCCCGAAACATGGCGTGGCGGCTGACGACGGTGGCGTTGGTAACAAGTAGATCACGGGGCATCGCTGGATGGTCCTTTGGGGCGATCAGCCTGTAGAGAGACAACATGCTGGAGAGTGACAGCGTGCTGGAGAGAGACAGCGTGCTGGAGAGTGACAAAGCGCGAGGCCACACGGCCGGCGAGATCATGATCGTGAAAGACGGCCAGAATGGCGGCGCCCGCCGCGCGAGCCTCGGCAATCAAGGAGAGCACCTCCTCGGAGTTGGCCGCGTCCAGGGAAGCGGTGGGCTCGTCCAATAGCAAGATCGGATACGGGAAGCAGAACACACGGGCCAGGTTCACCCGCTGTTGTTCGCCGCCGGAAAACGTCGCAGGCGGAACCAACCAAAGCCGTTCCGGAATAGACAACCGTCGCAGGAGGCTTTCCGCGCGCTCCTGTGCCTGCTGACGGGGAACACCCGCGCGTCGAGCTGGCTCAGTGACCACCTCAATGGCGGGCACCCGAGGAATCACCCGCAGGAACTGGCTGGCGTAGCCAATACAGAAGCGTCGCGCGGCAAGCACCTGGCGCGGTGTGGCTTCGTGCAGTCGCAAGCGCAAGGCGCCAGCGGTGATGTCAGCGCTGCCTGTGCCCACGCTGTAGTTGCCATACAAGATCCGCAGAAGGGTGCTCTTGCCAGAGCCGGAGGGACCGGTGAGCACCACACACTCGCCGGGGAAGACGTCCAGATCAATCCCGTTGAGGCCGGGCAACCGAGCGCCGCCCTGGCCATGCAGCGTGAAGTCCTTCCGCAGTTGCCGGACCGCGATTGCCGGTAGGGATGACCTGTGCGGATCCGCCGCAAGCGGTGCAGACGCCATGGGGATGTTGGATTGAGTGTTCACGTTCATCACGAGAGGATTGAGGAAGCCAGCAACTGGGTATAGGGGTGCCGCGGATCGTCAAGCACCTGATCCGTGAGACCGGCTTCGATCACCCGGCCCTGCTGCATCACGATCATGCGCTCAGCCAGCAAGCGTGCCACGCCCAGGTCGTGGGTGACGAGAATGACAGACAGTTGGAGATCATCCACCAGGCGTCGTAGCAGGTCCAGCAGCTTCGCCTGCACGGAGACATCCAGTCCCCCGGTGGGTTCGTCCATACACACCAACCGGGGCTGATTCACCAGGCTGCGGGCGATTTGCAGACGCTGCTGCATGCCGCCGGAGTAGTGCATGGGTGGCTCATCAATGCGGAGCGGATCCAATTCGACCCGCTCCATCCATCGCATGGCGGCGGATCGAACCTGCCCATAGTGGCGGGCGCCGTTGGCCAACAACGGTTCGCCCAGATTGCCGCCCGCGCTGATGCGCATGCGCAAGCCATCGCGCGGGTTCTGGGCGACAAAGCTCAGGTGGCTGCGCACCAGCCGAACGCGTGCTGGCTCAGGAAGGGCATGCAGGTCAAGCTCCACGCCTTCGTGATGGAACCACACGTTGCCCGAGGTGGGCCGCTGCAGTCCCGCGATGCAGCGTAGCAGCGTGGACTTTCCGGAGCCGGACTCGCCAACAATCGCCAGCACCTCTCCAGGGCTGAGATCGAGGCAGACGCTATCGCAGCCCACCTGGCGGCCGTACCACACACTCAACTGGTGGACACGGAGGAAGGGCGCATCATCGTGCGCCAGGGGGAGGGCAAGCGGCTCGCTCATTGATCCACCGCCACAGGATGCCGGTTGCGCAAGCAGAAGTCCGTATCGGAGCAAACAAACATCCGGCGTCCTTCGTTGTCGAGGATGATCTCGTCAAGGTAACTGTTGGCGCTGCCGCAGAGGGCGCAGGAATGCGACCACTGCTGCACATGGAAGGGGTAGTCGTCGAAGTCCAGGCTGCGCACGTCGGTGTATGGCGGGATGGCATAGATTCGCTTTTCCCGGCCGGCCCCGAACAGTTGGAGCGCGGGGCTTTGGTGCATCTTCGGGTTATCGAACTTGGGGACCGGTGATGGCGCCGCGAGGTAGCGTCCGGCGACCATCACCGGATAGTCGTAGGTGGTGGCAATGCGTCCGTGGCGGGTGATGTCTTCATACAGCTTCACGTACATCACGCCGTAGTCGCCCATTGCGTGCAGGCGTCGGCTTTCGGTCTCCCTGGGCGCCAGCCAGCGCAGCGGCTCAGGAATGGGCACTTGATACACCATGATCTGACCTGCTCGCAGAGGGGTTTCGGGAATCCGATGGCGGGTTTGGATCAGCGTTGCCGCAGCCGTGGATTCAGTGGTGGCCACGCCCGCCACCTTCACAAAGAAGTTGCGGATGCTCACCGCGTTGGTGGTGTCATCGGAACCTTGGTCAATCACCTTCAACACATCCGCCGGGCCGATAACGGACGCCGTCACCTGAATCCCGCCGGTCCCCCATCCGAACGGCATCGGCATCTCGCGGCTGGCGAACGGAGTTTGATAGCCGGGTATGGCCACTGCCTTCAGCAGTGCGCGACGGATCATCCGCTTGGTTTGCTCATTGAGATAGGCGAAATTGTAGCCGCCCACAGCGTAGCCGCCCGCAGTGTTGCCGCCCGCAGTGTTGCTGCCCACAACGGAGCCATCGCGGATGGGACCATCCGATGAATGGGACGCGGCGCTGGCGGGTGGATGGGCGGGATTCATTCGGCAGCCTCCCCGGATGCGATGGTGCCGTCGGCGCTATGTTGGGCACGCATCTTGCGGATCTGTTCCAGCTCCGCCTGGAAGTCGACATGATGGGGCAATTTCAGGTGTTCGACAAAGCCGGTGGCCTGGACGTTGTCAGAGTGCATCAACACGAACTCTTCATCGCGCGCCGGGGCGGTGACCTCCTCACCTAATTCGCGGCCGCGCAAGGCTCGGTCGACCAAAGCCATGCTCATTGCCTTGCGTTCGTTGTGGCCGAACACCAGGCCATAGCCGCGGGTGAAGCAAGGCAGCTCAGTGGTTGAGCCCTTGAACTGGTTCACCATCTGGCATTCGGTGAAAGGGAGTCGGCCAATGGGGATGGGAAAGCCAAGTTCCGGCGGGGTGATCTCAACCATCAGATCGCCAATGCGGATCTCACCCACAAAGGGATGGGTGGAACCGAAACCACGTTGCGTGGAATAGCCCAAACTCAACAGGAAGCCTTCATCGGCACGGGCCAAATTCTGCAGGCGAAGGTCGCGAGCGGCTGGGAACTTCAGCGCCTCGCAGGTGAGGTCCCCTACAGGAAGCGCCCCGTCAGGTTGGAACTCCTGTTCGATCAGACCGTCGCGATTCAGCATCGCAACTACCGTTGGCATCGCCTGAGACCCGCTCGCGATCTGGCCATCCTCGGGCGGAACGGGGACATCCGCTTCGGCGGGCGATGCTTCGGGTTGCCGGCTTTCCTGACTCGGGCCGTCGGAGAGATCCTGGGCGGAGGCCAACAGCGAGAAGTCCAATAGCCGGTGCGAGTAGTCGAAGGTGGCCCCCAACACCTGGCCTCCGGGCAGGTCCTTATAGGTGGCGGAGATGCGGCGCTGCACGAGCATGGAATGCGTGGACACCGGCACGGAGCATGCGATGCGAGGCAACGTGGCGCGGTAGGCGCGCAGAAGGAATGCGGCTTCGATGAGGTCACCTTGTGCCTGCTTGATGGCAAGCGCTGCCAGTTCGGGATCGCACAGTGAGCCTTCCGCCATCACCCGGTCAACGGCCGCACGCAGTTGTTCGCGAATCTGGGCCACGCTGAGTTCCGGGACATCGGGGTCACCGCGCCGCTTCCGTTCCAGCAGGCGATGGGCATGGGCGATGGCCTTCTCTCCACCCTTCGCAGCAACGTACATTAGTCCAGCCACTCCACGGCAGTTGAGCGTGGTAGCGCGGCCACGGCGTCCGGTGAAACGAAAATGAGATCCACACCCAGCGGGTATTGCCCGTGGTTGACGGCAACCTGCTGCCAGAAGTCTTTGGAGGCTCCTTGCGCATGGAAGGCGCGGCCTCCCTGCACTTCCTGAGTAGCCGGAATGCCAGGCCCCCGCAAGACGACGCGGCCACTGCCCCCAGAGGGCGTTGACAGGTGTCGACAACACAGCAGCAGGGTGGTGGACTGGTCTGGATAAAGCGCACTGCCTTGGGCAAACTCCCGCAACAGCGGGAACGGGGCATCCAAAGCGACCACGGCGAATGTCGCCTCAGCGGGGTTGGGCGCAAGGGGAGAACCGGGACCCAGACGCAGGAATCGCAAGGCGTCCTCTGTGGCTAAAGGAGGCGCCATCCACACTGTCGTCTCGTGATCGGCCAAGGTCAGCAATACTTGCACCACGGAAGCAGATAGGGTGGAAACCCCTGCAGCCACGCATGGAAGAGGCAACACGGCGCCTGGGGATGCCATCGCTTCCAGCAGAATGCGAAAGGTCGCCTGGGAATCCAAGGGCGGATTAGGCAGCGCGAAGGACATTGACCGGTGGGAACTTGCAGGCGCGAGGTCCATCGCTTATTCGCCCCTCACCATGGTGAAAAAATCCACTTTGGTGGAGGCAGCCTCCGCCACTACGGCCTCATCTTGCTTCCTTTGCCGGAGGCGCATGGGGGCAAGCACCGGCTGGCAGTCCTGGCCACTGGCGACGAGCTGTTGCAGTCTGGCGTCCAACAGGGCGATCAGGACAGCTTTGCGTATGCTCCTGCCCACCACGCATGCGTAACCCAGCACCGGGGCGATACCCAGCTCAACCACACAGCGAACAGCAGGCGCCTCACCAACGTGAAAGGTCTGCCCGTCTCCACCCGCGCGGGCTGAAACCATAACCAGCACGATCTCGGGAGCCCGCAAGTAACGCCAAGGCTGATCGCCGCCGTAGCGCTCCCACGCTGCCTGGAGTTCCGACTCCGAAGCGAGGCAAAGGATGGAGAACCACTCCCGGCGTAAGTTCACGTGCTCATGGGGAACGTTTGCGTGGTGTGCGGTGGCATCGGCGCTAAGGTTAGCATCCATCAACACTGAAGCCTAGCAAGCGGGTTTTACAGAAGGATTACGAATGGCTAAGCCACCAACATGCGTCCCGTAAAGCGATGCGGAACCTGGCGTTACGGCAAAGCCCACATCCCATCTGCGTACACAACCACGGTCACAGAAACCCGAATGAACGCCGCCGCCCTACGAGCCCCCAGCTTTGCCGAGCCCTCCTCTGGATCGAGCGGTATGCGACGTACAAGCCTGCCTGGTGGGCAAACCGTCACGCAACTTTCCATTCAGATTCACATCACTGCAATAGCAGTTTGTCAGGATCTAGGCCATGAGAACCTTCCTCGCCATCGCTGTGATCTGGGCGTGTGCGATTGCAAGTCTTGCGGCCCAGCAGACCCGGGCGACGCTTCTGGGCGTCGTCACTGACCAATCTTCATCCGTCGTTGTCGGCGCGTTGATCACGAGCCGGAATTTGGATACGAATGTGGAAACCAGTGTGTCGACGAACGGCGCCTTGGCATACGAAGCGCCTTTTCTGGTGCAGGGCTCCTATGAGATCCGGGCGGAGGCTCGCGGCTTTCAGGTACATACCCGGCCCGGGCCAACGTTACGACTTGGCACGCGGGCGAGGATCGACATCCAGATGAAAGTGGGTGAGGCCACCGCAACGGTGGACGTTGTGGAAGCGGCTCCGGTATTGAATACGATAGACGCCTCGCCAGCCCAGGTGATGGAAAACAAGATGGTGATGGGGGCGCCTGGTACGAATCCGCTAAACCCTCATGTTGGCCGTGTTGCGACATTCGGAAATACCCCCCGGCTCAGCCAGATCACGTTTCGGATGACCTACTAGTTGTTCTGGAACCGCAAAGGCAATGGAACTAGCAGAATGAATCGAAGACACTTCCTTTTCGGGGCACTTGCCTCACCGCTGGCGTCGGCCCGGCAGAGTGCACCGCGGCGCAAGATTCTGATTGTCCTGATTGATGGATTTTCTCCAGACTACTTTCGCCGAAGCGAGATGCCGAATCTGAGGCGCATCTGCCTGGAGGGTGCGTGGAAATTTGGGCGGGGCGTGATGCCGACACTCACCAATGTGGGCAACGCCTCGCTAAGCACCGGGACGTTCCCTGTTACGCACGGCATTACGAGCAATTATCAGTTTCACCGGATTACCGGCGAGTATTCAGCAATGGAGTCAGCCCAGTATCTGCTTGCGGAGACGGTATTCCAGCGGGCTGGCAGGCTGGGCCTGCGAACGGCATTAGTTGCCAGCAAGGACAAGGTGCGCACCCTGTGTAACGCCGGTTCCGACTTCGCCATTTCCGGAGAAGCGCCACCGCCAGGATGGGTGAAACGGGTGGGACCCAAGCAGGAAATCTACTCACCTTCAGTGGACGTTTGGACCTTCCGCGCCGCCGGAAAGCTTCTGAAAGAGGAAGGCTGCGATTTGGTGTACGCAACCACCACGGACTACATGATGCACACCTATCCCGCGGGAGCGGAGGAGTCCATGCAGCACCTCCATCAGATAGACGCGATACTCGGAGAGATCGTGAACGATCATCCCCGGCTGGAGATCTACCTGACTGCAGATCATGGCATGACTGCGATGCACGAGGCCATCGATCCGGTGCGTGTGTTGGCGCGACACGGCATCGAGTCAAATGCTGTGCCGATCATTCAAGACAAACACATGATCCATCACCGCGGGCTTGGCGGATCTACCTATGTCTATCTCGCAAGGCCAGACACGCTGGAGACGGCGAAGTCGCTGCTCACCGCCACTACCGGGGTGGAAGAGGTCTACAGCAATCCGGAGGCCGCCAAGAGCTTCCGTCTGCACCCTGGACGGATCGGTGACCTGTTCGTACTGGGCGCAAAGGGAGTTGCTTTCGGTTCCCTACCCGCGGAACGTGTCGAGGTGGCTGTCCGCACCCATGGGTCTCGTCATGAGGAGGAAGTGCCTCTGGCGATTTACGGGCGGAAGGCGGACATCTCGCAGTACGAGTTCACGTTGGACCTGGTAAGAAAGTTGAGTTTGGAATCATGAGTAGGCGAATCCTGTTGGTGGTGGCCATCCCCGCGCTAGCGGCAAGTCTGATCCTGTCCCAGGGCCCATCGCCCCATCGGCCGGGGTCCGCGCAGGTTGGCGCGGTGGCAGATGGCTTCATGCTACCCAGTGGGTGGATGGTGCGGCCAGTGGGCGAGCAGATTCCGCTGGAAACCCTCCCGCTGGGAGTGCGCATGCTGCCCGGGGGTAAGGAGATGGTGATTCTGCAGTCCGGTTACAACAAGCCGCGACTAAGCCTGCACCGCACGGTAGACGGCGCTGCACTGCAGCATTTGGAATTGCGGGATTCGTTTCATGGCTTGGTGCTGGATGGCAACACAGTGTATGTGGGAGGCGGAACCACGGGTGAGATATTCGAGTTTGTCGTGGAAGATGGCAAGCTGGAGCCGAAGGCAACACACTCCCTCAGCGTCAAGGAGGGGGCCTTCATCGGCGACGTGGCCCTATCGCCAGATCGGAGGCAGATCTACGCCGCCGACATCGTCAGGAACGTAATCTACGTCTACCAGCGAGACGGTTCGGCCCCCGTGAAGGAGCTGCCAACGGTGCGCATGCCTTACCGAATTTCCTTCCATCCATCTCGCAAGGAGTTTCTTGTGACCAGTTGGTCTGACGCCGAAGTGGCGCGCCATAGCTTCGCTGGCGAGATGGTGCAACGCATCGCTGTCGGGTCGCACCCGACCGACCTGGTCTGGCAAGCCCCCGGGAAGGGCTCCTCAAGGCGCAGAGCGACACAGGGGTTGAAGGTGTTTGTGAGCGCCGCG
>JALOKO010000570.1 GCA_025456495.1 Bryobacterales bacterium
TGGACAAGCTCAGACGGCGAAGAGGCGCGGATGTTGGGGTCAACCCGTACCCGCTACTGGCAGCGCAATCGGCTGGATGGCGTACAGGGATTGCAGGAATTGGGGCTACAGCCCAGGCCTCCCCGCACGATGTAGCATTGGGCCATCCGCAGGGGCTGCGGGAAAGGTTGGGCGGCGGCACACGCAATCCGCCGCCGCCCGGTTTCACTTACGGAAGCAGTTCCGCCGTGAGGACGGCGCCACCCATCTGGGGCAGGGTAGCCTGCATCTTCACGGGGCGGTTGCCCTCCTTCGATACCCAGATGGTACGCGTCTCGGCGCCTCCTTCGGCGGACTTGATTTCCACCTTGTAGGCCTCGAAAGCGCCCGCTGGAACCGTCACCTGTTCCGTGGCGGTCACCTGCAATTGCAGCAACTTCACCTTCGACGTCTGCATGTCGAAGTTCCGGAAATTGGCCTTGTAGCCTTCCTTGAGCGGCAACGCGGCAATGGACTGCAGCGCCCCGGCGGAGTCAGCAAAAATGGCCCCGCCTGTATCCGCCGACACCGGCCGCTGCTGGCCGCCCATCGCTATTGCGCCGGTGGCCTTCCCGTCGGCAAATGAAACGTCAATGGACACCGGCCCCTGGTTGATCTTGCGCTGGATTACCGTCAGGTCCTTGCCATGCAGTACCGCCACATCGCTGAGCTCTCCCATGGGCGTCTGCATGGTGTCGGTCACTACCCAGGTCTCGCCATCCTGCTTGATTTCGGAGGCGATCTCAATGGGCAAGGTTTGCCCACCGGCCTGAATGACCGCCTTATAGCTCAGCTTGCCCGGGGTAGGCGCGGTGGCGATGGCGGGCACACCCACTGCGGAGGCATCCATGGGCTTGGCATAGGTGACGGTCTTGGGGTCTACGGTGATCTCTTTCAGGCGCGTCTCGACATCCGCTGGCATCTCTGACTGGTAGCGTCCGTCAATGTGCCGCGCCAGGAACTTCTCCATCGCGGCCATCATGGCCAGGTTGTTGATGGGCCGCGCGAAGCCGTGTCCTTCGTCCGGCGCCACCAGGTATTCCACCGGCAATCCGCGATCACGGACGGCAATCACGATTTGGTCACTCTCGCCCTTGTTGACCCGCGGGTCGTTCGCGCCCTGAACCACCAGAAGAGGCACCTTGATCTTGTCCGCCGCATTCACCGGGCTTTGACGCTCGAGTTGCTTGCGGCCCTCCGGCGTATCCATGTCCGCCATCCGATAGCTGAACACCTTACGCACGGCCTCCCAGTAGGGCGGGATGGATTCCAGCAGCGTGATGAGGTTTGACGGCGCCACAATAGGCACGCCCGCTGCATACACATCCGGCGTAAAGGCGACGCCCGCCAGAGTGGCGTAGCCGCCGTAGGAGCCTCCTACAATGGCTACCCGCTTCGGATTGGCAATGCCCTCGGCCACCAGATGCTTCACGCCCCAGGTGATGTCGTCCTGCATCTTCTGGCCCCACTCGCCGTTGCCTGCGTTCAGGAACTTCTTGCCGAACCCGGTGCTGCCGCGGAAGTTGGGCTGCAGCACCGCATACCCGCGATTGGACAGGAACTGCGCGAAGGAATCGTAGCCCCAGCTATCGCGTGCCCAGGGTCCGCCGTGCGGAAGCACCACCACGGGCAGATCCTTCGCCGGAAGTCCCTTGGGAAGGGTGAGGTACGCCGGAATCTCCAGCCCGTCGGAGGAGGGGTAGCGAATGGACGTCATGGGCGATAGCGGCTCGCGCGGCAGCTTCTCGCGGATCTTGTATTGCAGCGCGAGGCTGCGCTTGGCGCGATCGAACAGGTAGGTCTCGCCCGGCTCCACGTCGCTGTTGGCGGCGATGATGAACCGTGTTTCGTCGGCGGTGCGCGACACGAAGTTGATTTCGCGATTGGGTAGCTTGCCTTCCAGCCAGCGGTAATCACTCTCCCACTGTCTATCTTTCCAATAGCGCCGCTCCCGGTCGTCTTCATAGGTGGTGGCGATGAGTTCGTCGGTCTTCTCTGAGAATACGGCGGCGTTGAAGTCCACCCGCTTCAGCGGATCCGTTTCCACGATGGTGGTGGCGCCCGTGGCGGGGTCCATCAGCATCAGGCTCATCAGGTCCACGTCATCGCCGCGATTGCTCACCATGTATACCCGCTGGTTATTCTTGTCGAAGCGAACCGGGCTGCAGGATTCCAGCACAGAGCAGGAGTACACCTTCACCAGCTTGTCGGCGTCCACGCGCAGCATCTCAGTATCCCCGTTGTCGGCTGAGCGCGTGGCCATCCGCAGGGTGGCTTTGTTGTCGAAGATCCAGTCCGTCACGCGGTCTTCGTTCTTGCGCAGCAGGGTTTTCTCGCCGGTGGAGATCTTCAACCTGTACAGATCGTGCCAGGCCTTGTCGCGGTCGTTCAGGCCAACGAATACGGTGTCGGGTTCCGTTTTCGGGAGCGAGTAAATGAAGGCGCGGGCTCCTTTGGCGTCGGTCACGTTGCGTGCTTTGGGCACATCGGCGCCCTCGGCGGGCTTCTCCGTTGGATTCACGGCGTAAATGTTGAAGTTCTCATCGCCGCCCTCG
>JALOKO010000571.1 GCA_025456495.1 Bryobacterales bacterium
AATCGAAGCCGCGATCTGCGCGACCTGCTCCGCCGAGTGTGTACGCGGGTTCCGCGCATAAGGAACCAGCCGTTCCACCGGCCAGAGTTCGATGCGCTGTGCGAAGCTCGTTGTCACCGATGTCAACCGTCCGTCAACTTGAAAAACTCGCCTATCGCTAGCCTCAGCGTGCAATATGGCCACCCGCTGGCGTCAGGCCCAGGAAGGACCCAGACGTGCACGCGGGATCGGCCTTGGCCGCCGTTTGCCGTGCCGGTTTGGCCACCGGACGCGGCGCCCGCCGGAACGCGCCACGCACCCACGCAAGGTAGCGTCCACCCGACTGCGGCTTGCGGGTCTTCATCGCACCGGGCACTCGTTCAGGACGGTGAAGAACAGCGGCTCGGTGCTGAACTCCACACCGTCCTCATCCTTCATCTGCAGCCGCCGCAGCTTCCAGCAGCGGCCATGCTCCAGCGTTTCGAGGAAACTGTAGCGCGTGCCAGCACGGATCGAAGACTGCACCGGGCTCGTGCCATCCTCCCGCCGCAGCCAGATCGCCTTGAGATGCCCCTTGCGCCCGTAGGACGGTTTGGCGAAGCCATTGGCCACCCGGCGCTGCGCGGTCTCCAACGGACGAGACCCGAGGGATTTCCCATCGGAAGCGTAGTAGGGGATTTGCGTTGTGGCAGCCATCAAGACACACTCCGGGTGCGGCACGGAAGGGAAGGAGTTTCAGGAGAGTCCCGTCTCTCGGTAGTGGGGGTTGCGGAAGGGCGAGAGGTCCGCGGCCTCTGGGTGAGCGCGTGGATGCGCTCTACTCAAGAACTAGCACGCGGACTGGGAAGCGTCAAGGAAAAATCAGGCCGGAAGCGATGAATTTTTCGCGGCTCCCACATCCCTTGCACCCGTGGGAACCGCGGGACGGTTTCTGCATATATAGGGGACTTCGTTTCTCTCCGTATTGCGATACAGAGTACAAAACGGGTATCGATACCACGGTTACCATGGCTACCACGTGGGGTGGGATAGGCTAGCAAGTCGATGGGAAATGACTTTGGACCCAGTTTGGACCCTGTTGGGAGTGAGGGAGGGGGCCGAAAGACGGTAAGTTTTTGAGAAGTTTGGTGGACCTGGAGGGATTCGAACCCTCGACCTCTTCCATGCCATGGAAGCGCGCTCCCAACTGCGCCACAGGCCCGTCCTGCAACTCTATCAGGTTACCACGACTCTCAGCGCCTTGGGCGTCCATCCACGGGAAAAAACTGCTCCCGCCAGCCGGCACCGCACGCTGCCCCGATCGGGCAAAAAAAGACCCTCTGCTGCAATCAGCAAGGTCGTTTTGCCTAAGCCGGCTAGAAATCCTTCTTCGGATCCCGCAAGCACGAAGACTACGCGAGACCGGCTTAGCGACTGTTGCCAACTGCACCAGAGGGCAGGTCAAAAGACGCTGTTCATCAATTCACTATGCCAGCGTAGCACGAGCCGTGCCATTCTGGCTTGGCGGCTAACATACTGAAAAGATGCCTTCTCCCGCCTTGCCTCGTCGCCCTTCCCCTGTGTCTCTGGTCGTAAGTGTGTCAAGGTGACACACCATTCCCGCAAGCACAAGCACTCCCGCCCGCATCGCGCACCCACGGGACGGCCAGCGAACGGGGTCCCCGGCACGGTGTGACACAATCGAAAGGAATGCATCGACGGGACGTGTTGCGGGCGATCGGGGTAGCGCTGGGTGCGGGCAGCATGCCAGGGTTAACTCAGGAATCGTATGCCGTCTTTCAGGAGTCTCCACGGCTGCTGCTAAGTGAGGATCGCCTACGCCTGCTGCGCCGGGAAGTCGAGCGCCGCAACGAACGTTGGCGGCAGTTGGAATTGCTCATCCAGGGAAACGCCCGCTTTCCTGAGCCGGTGTTTGCCTTGGCGCTTGCCCACGTGGCCTCCGGGGACGCGGCGCTGGGCCGGGCCGCCGCGGAGGCCATCCAGCCTTCGACGCCCACCCATCAGGTGGCGATGGCCTACGACTTCTGCGCCCAAGCGCTACCGGCGAACACGCGGCAATCCCTATTGGCGCGTCTGCGCACCGCTCTTGCGAAGAGCCTTGCGGTGAATGCGCGTCCCGACGACGTGCGCGACCTGACGCTGGCAGCCGTTGCCCTGGCGGATGAGGCGCCGGAAGCCAGCGCCCGGGCGTTGGGATGGGTCCACCAGCAATGGTGGCCCTCCATTGTGACCGAGATCCAGGCAGGCCGCATTCCCATTCCCCACCGCGAAGCGCTACCGGTGGTGGAGATCCTGTTCAGCTTCCAACGCGCCCTGCAGTTGGACCTCCGCGAGAGCGCGCTGGGCTTCTTTCGGGACTACCCCATCTGGCACCTGTTGCGGCACTATCCACCGTCGTTCGCCGGCGGCGAGAACGACTATCGCGTTCCGGCATACTCGGGCGACGGCGAACCGGACATCGACGATGCGGCCCGCAGCCGTGCCGCCGAACTGGCAAACCCGCGCTTTCGGATGCGAGGCACGCTGGGCGCCCCCTACGAGTTCTTCTGGTGCAACCCCTATCAGCCCAGCTTGAGCTACTTCTATCTGCCGCTCTACCAGCACCTACCCGCGTTTGGCATCCTGCTGGCGCGGTCTTCGTGGGAGGAAAACGCCACCTGGCTGGGAACGGTGGACGGACGTCTTCAGTTGTTTACTGAGGATGGCATCCGCCTGGTGGAGCGTGGCCGGACCACCCGTCTGCTGGCGGTAGGGCCGTCCTCCATCGTGCTGGAAGGTACGAATGCCCCCGTATCCGGCGCTTCCCGCACAGACTGCCCGGAATGCGAGCGCCTCTTCTGGGTGGGCCTGCAGCCAAGCACCGTCTATGAGGTGGAAATTGACGCCGAAGAAATCGTGGAGGCTACCAGTAGCAAGCACGGGATTCTGGAATTGGACTTCAGCAACCGGGGCGGCGGCGGCGTCTCCATCCGTCCGCGCGGCGGCGCCACCGCAGCCTGAAGCAGCCGCTACGCCAGCCCCCCACACCCGTGCTCCCTGGAATCCAGCGGCAGGCGAGTCCTATCCTTCCCTTAAGGGCTGGGCCTCGGCATCGCTGACATCAAGCGGGGACAAGGCCGTCGTCCCGCTTAGGCCACCACCCGCTTGCGGGCAGTCAGATAGGGGCGATTGGCGTCCTGCTGGGCCTCCAAGCCCTGCAACAGCCCATGCAGCCGGCTGAGATCCCGGCCGATCGCGTTCTCTGGCGGCAGTTGGCAGGCATGCGCCAGACGGCTGAGCGAAGAGCGCATGCGCAAGTGCTCGGCCGACTTCGGATGCACACGCTTCAAGGTGAGGTCCAACTCCTGCAGCAGGAACGCCACACGGGCCAAATCACTCACCGGCTCCAGACCAACGGCTGCCTCAGGCGCCTGCAGCGCTTGCAGGGGCAACGATTCCCGGACCGGTTCCGGAGGAACCGCGCGGTAGGACCGTGGGGTGTCCGCAAGCCGCCGATGCTCTGCCCGCCGTCGCGATTTGCCCTGCCACGCAAGCTCGCGCTGCTGTAGGTCCTGCAGAAAGGCCATGGACTGCTGATAGGCGACGGCAGGCGCATCCAGGTCCACCGGAAACGCACCCGCGCACACGCCATGCCGGAGTATCTGCAGTTCCAACTCGCCAGACGGCGTCAGACTCTGGCCGCGCTTTCCGCCCAGTAACTGTTCCAGCCGGAAGTTGGCCCCGTGCAGCTCGTTTTGGGGGCGCATCCGCTCACGTACTCGGATGGGCAGTACAGCGCTTCCGGAAACCACACAAACACGCCAGCCATCCAGGGGTCGCATCTCCAACTGGAATCCCGCGGCGTGGATGGCAGGCAACCAGCCTTCCACCAGAGTCAAGGCTTCTTTGGCCCGCTCAGGACTCACACACAGATCCAGCAATCCCGCTCCCCGGCTGCGCAGACGACCATCCCGCTTGGGCGCCAATTGATCCAGGCAAGTCCGTGTGTTGGCCACCCAGAGGGCGTGCAGGTCCTGCGCGGCAGCACCATCCGGCGATGAGGGCGTCGCCTCAGCGGTGGCATGCTGGGTGTGGCCGCCAGTCCGCTGCTTCGGCATGGGAACGGATTGAGGCCGTGCCGAAGTCCCACCCGTCCATTTCCTCATCCAGCGCCGGAGTTTCCTGAGCATCGCACTTCCTCTCAACCATCAGGGCACCTGCGGGTTTGCCGCAACTGCTTTCCTATCAAGGATCAAGGTAGCGTTTTGTGAGGCGAAAAGCGAGGCGAAAATAAGGGGTATCCCCTACAGACGCCGTGCCCGCCATAGTACCGAAGTTCCGCCTTGTTTCGATTCGGAGCGAGAGGAATCGCCGCACCGCGTACGCCCCCGGTGACCTGCGGCAGCCGCCCCGCTCCATTGAGGTGTTCGTTTCCAAAGAGTTCGCGCGGCCGGTAGGGGATGGCCCGTCGTTCTATCCAGGGGGAGAAGTCCCCCTGGTACTATTTCAGGAATCTGTACCAATTCAGCCAGATCCAGTGGCGTTTCAGGCTGAAACGTCGGGAGGACTAACCGCCCCGGACCCAGTGGCCGCGGAAGTCGTTGTCACACGGAAGTGCTCGCCGCCCAGGGGCTGCGGCAGTTTGTTGGAGTACAGCACCTCCCCCGGCGCCCCCAATCGGACGGCGCGAACGCTGGAGACGGGCAATCCTGCGTGGACCCAGCCCTCAAAGCCGCCCAGCAAGGGACGGATGTGCTGCACGCCCCGGCGCTGGAGCCGCATGGCCGTGCGCGCGCTGGTGGCTTCGTTGGGACAGGAACAGTACAGCACCACCTCAACGCCCGCCGGAATGCGATCCCCTTCCACGCTAAGCGCCTGCGGAAGCACCTGGATGGCGCCCGGCACTACGGCGCCGCTGACGGCCACCTCGGCGGCGTGGCGCAGGTCAACAATCGCCACGGTTTCGCCTTGGCGGATGCGCGCCCAAAGCTCCTCCGGCTCCGTCTTTTGCGAGACACGCACCCAGTACTTCACGCCCAGGTAGGCAATCAGAAAACTGAAGAGCACCACCGCCGCGCCCATCCCCAGATGCGACAGCCAGCGCGCCACCGCATCCACCTGGTGGCTGAACGCATAGCCCAACCCCACCATCACGCTGATCCACAGAGTGGCGCCCGCGGTATCCCACAGCAGGAAGCGGCGCGGCTTCAATCGCAGCACTCCAGCCAAAGGAGCAGCCACGGTATTCAGGCCCGGAACGAACTTTGCGGTCACCAGCGCCAGCACTCCATAGCGGTGATACAGGTCCCCGGAGCGCCTTGAGCAGTCGTCAGGCTCCAGCGTCAGGCGGCAGAGGAAGCGCACCAGGCGATTGCCATGCTTTCTTCCCAGCCAGTACCACAATGAGTCCGCACTGACGCAGGCAACCACGCCGCAAAGCACCAGCAAGGGGGCCGACAAGCCCTGCCCGCGGGCATAGGCGCCAATGGCCAGCATGGCCGGGGTGGCGGGCAAAGGCAATCCGAGTTGTTCCAGCAGGATGAATGCGGCAATCAACAGATAGCCGTACTCACCCACCAGGGGTCCAAGATCGGGCATAGAGTTCAGCAAACCACGGGGACAACGCCGGTGCGTTTCCGCTCACTCCTAGGATGACATCCTTACGGAAAAGGACGTATCTGGCCAGCAATCTGTCCGGCCTGCACGCCAACGGCCTGGCGCTCAGGTGGGAAGCGCGGCGATGACCTGCTCAATGGCCTCCGGGCTGACATAGAAATGCGGGGATAAGCGCGCCCATCCCTGGCGCGGGGCGGCGGTAATGCGCTGCTGACGCAGCGCGCTCACAGTTACCCGGCAATCCACGCCCGGCTTGCGGATGGAAACGATGCCGCTGGCGGTGCGGGGGCTGCGCTGCCCCAGCAATTCGTAACCCTTGGCCTGCGCGCCTTCGGCCAGACGGTCCGCAGCGGCAAGGACATCCGGCCCGATGCGGTCCACTCCCACGGCCAACAGAAAGTCGATGGCCGCGCGTAGGCCGTAGATGCCGATGGTGTTCAGGGTGCCGCATTCGTAACGTCCGGCATCACGGCGCAGAGCCATATCGCGACATGAGTAGTCCTGGAAGCCAGCGATGTTGGTCCAGCCAAACTCCACCGGCTCAATGCGGTCCTGCCACTCGCGTCGGAGATACAGGATGCCGCAGCCCTCGGGTCCCAGCAGCCACTTATGGCCATCGGCGGCCAGAGCGTCAATGTGACACTGCTCCACGTCCAGGGGCAGCACGCCCAGCCCCTGGATGGCGTCCACGAAGAAAAAGCAACCGTGCCGGTGGCAGATTTCGCCAATCGCCTGGATGTCGGCGCGATAGCCGGAAAGGTACTGCACATAGCTGATCGCCAGCAGCTTGGCGCCACGGACGGCTTCCTCAATCGTTTCCAAAGGATCCGTGACGGAAAGCCAGGTGAGGGCGCAGCCTTTGGCCTCCAGCCGCAGCCAGGGAAAGTAGTTGGCGGGAAACTCCTCACGGAAAGCGACAATACGGTCTCCACGCTTCCAGTCCAGGCCCATGGCCACCGTGGCGATGCCCTCGGACGTATTCTTCACGATGGCAATCTCATCGCGATGGGCGCCAATCAGGCGAGCCGTAGTGACGCGCAGCCCTTCGTAGCACTCCTCCCACTGGCTGTAGTGCAGGCTTCCGTTGCGCATCGCGTCGTCGGCCAGCCATCGCATGGCTTCAGCGGCCGGCCGACAAAGGGGCGCCACTGCCGCATGATTCAGATAGATGAGGTTCTCGGCAACCGGGAAGTCC
>JALOKO010000572.1 GCA_025456495.1 Bryobacterales bacterium
GTTTCTTCTGTGCCATCACCCAACGAAACAATCAAAGCGGTCGGCGTATAGAGAAAAGTTCCATGCTCACCGACGGACCTCGATACTTTTGCCATGACTCGTTCCAACCGATGCGACGGTTACCTTCATCACAATTCCGGATGGTGGGCAGCCGCACGAATCCGCGGGAGTTGTCATTCCGCTGAGCGTGCCGGACAGTGTACCGACAGTAGACCTAGCAGTGCCATTCGTGCCTGCATCCAGCTTGGACGGAAGCATTGTCAGCCACGATGGAAGCGGTACTGGCTTCGCTCATATCCATGTCTCTACACGGCGCGCATTGGTCGGGCGATTGAGTGATTCAGCCATTCATCATCTGAGCCTTCTGGGCATGATTGAGAGGTCCACGACGGCAGATGCAAATGGCAGATTCTGGTTTCAGGGGCTGCCTTCCGGTGAGGTAGACGTGAGAGTTCGCTCCGGCGACGGCGCCCGGGCACGACATGTGGTTTCAACAGCGCCTGGCGGTGAAGCGCGGCTTGACTTCGTCGTTTCGCGCGGCCCCGCGCGACTTTACTAGGAGAGCAACCGATGGCCGATCCAACAGATGTGAATCTGCGCAAAACCTTGTGGCGGCATTCGCTGGCAATGCTAGCCATCCTCACTTTCGTTTCGACAGCAATGGCGCAATCCACCATGCGCACACCTTCCACCCGTGTTGTGAAGGAGACGCTCGCCTGGGAGGAGTTATCCGGACGCCTGGACGGGCAAAACGTCGCCATCGGACGAACCAGCGGCGCGATCGTCTACGGCGTGGTGGATGCCGTTACCCCGGATACCATTCGCTTCCGCAAGAGAAACCGAAATCTGCCTGGGGGAGGAAACGAGTTGCCGAAGGCGGAGGTGAGTGTCATTCAATACGATGTGCACCGGGGCAACTCACGGAAGTGGTGGAGCCTTGGCATGGCGCTCGCCGGCGCCGGTGGCGCTCTTGTTCTCACGGGAAAAGAGGTAGGCGGTGAAAGTATTGATCAGCAAATCGTACTCACTTCAATCGGCCTTGTTGCCGGAGGCGCAACCGGAGGCTATCTAGTCGGGCGGGAACGCGACCGAACCACATACGTGATCTCCTTGCGACGGAAGTGTCCTGAATTCTGTGTAAACTCTCGTTCTCTCTCGCAACGTTTCTTGGTTCTTCCCCTCTATGAGGAAGTGTCTTCAGCTTAGCAAAGCAGCCGGAGCCCCTTTAGGAGCGGAGGCTGCCTTGCTAAGCTATCAGCCTCGCGCCCCACCCCACCCCAAAACCGCTCCAGTTCGGGAGTTCTGCAGCAATAAATCTCATCCCTTCAATCACTTAGCGATTCCCATTTCAGACTTCATCGCCCCGCGCTCCTACAATCCCTGCGAGGTGAACCCAATGCAGACATTCAAATTCTCCGCCCCGCAGCAAGCCGTCCTCGACGCCATCGCCCAAGGCGCCACCAAGACCGCCGCCGCCCAACTCGCCGGCATCCACCGCGACACCATCCATCACTGGGAGCAAACCGTCGCCCACTTCCGCGACGCCCTTCTCGCCGCCCAGGCCACCTACCGCGAAGAACTCGCCACCCGGCTTCGCCGCCTGTCGGCCAAGGCCATCGACTGGCTCGAAGCTCCGCTCGACGACCCCACCACGCCGCCCGCGGTCCTCTTCCGTGCCATCCAGTTCGTCCTCACCCGCCCCAGCTTCCCGCAAAAGGAATGCGCGCTCTCCGAAAACCTCAACCCGCCAGCCATCCAGAAAATGCAGCAGAGCATGGCGATCATCGAAGGCGACCACCAAGCCGCCCGCCAGCACGATGTCATCCACAAGATGACCGTCGGAAATGTCGGATCTACCGAAAACGCAAGATCTGTCGGATCTGTCGGATCTGTCGGATCTGCCGGAACCCCCGCCACGGCCCTCCTGGACGCCCACCACTTCCCGCCCAGTCGCCACGTCCCCTTCAACGGACCCACCACGGGATCTCACACTCTGTCGGAAACGCCGCAAACGCCGATCCAGTCGGAAACGTCGGATCCGTCGCAACCCACCGCTCCCCCACGCCGCCCCACCCGCCTTCGCCAGCCCGCCCGCAACCACGCCTGCCCCTGCGGATCCGGGAAAAAGTACAAGCGCTGCTGCGGCGCCTCGGCCCCACCCCTCCTCGCCGTCACCTCGTCGCACCCGGCCTGATGCGACACCGCCCCACCCTCGCCCTTCTCCCGGCGGCGCGATAGAATTGCGGCAGCTATGCGTCTGATATTCGCTATCCTCGTCTCGATGTACCTGCTCAGCGCCATCTCCCCCGCGCAGATTCCCGACTGGGAGAATCCCGAAATCGTCGGGATCAACAAACAGGCTCCGCACGCCACCATGACCCTCTTCCCTGGCCGCGCGGAGGCGCTCGCCAGCCTGCGAGATCCTGCCAGCCGACAGGGCAGCCCCTGGTATCTCACCCTCGATGGCATGTGGCGTTTCCGCTGGGCAAAGCAGCCCGCTCATCGCCCCGTGGGCTTTCAGCACATCAGCTACGATGCCAGCGATTGGGCGCTGCTGCCCGT
>JALOKO010000573.1 GCA_025456495.1 Bryobacterales bacterium
CTTCCCGTGTTCGCATGGATCCGGTTGAAACGGCCGGTGGGTCAGGCGCGCCGAACGACGCTTCGCTCAGGCTGCTTTACGCCCTCCTCTGGGCCCCTGGCCACGCGCCTTCCTGGGCTGCTCCCCTGGATAGGCTTCTTCGTCACGTTGTGGCGCGATCCGCGTAACCTTCTGTCCCGGTGGGTTGTAGGTTTCCTGCTCCGGTTGCTGCAGGAGCGATGCCGCTGGTTGGCGACTCTCGTCCAGATACTCATATACCGGGAACAGCGGATACGGCAGCGTCTCGCGAAACGCCTTCCCCAACTTTTGCTGAATCCGGTAGATCGCGTGGAAAAAGCTCCCTCGATCCAGCCCCAAACGATTGCAGCACAGCTTCCAGTCCGCCCCCAGTAGGAAGTGAAAGCGGAATAACTTGAGGTCAGTCTCGTCCAGCGTGCGCCGGGCGATAACCACGAAGTCCGCCATAAACTCCTCATTCTTGCGGTCGTAGGTGACCGCAATCTCTCCAGAGGCTGGCATATACTCAAAACTCTTTTGAGTGAGGCACTCGTTCGTCTCCTGACAGTGCCGAAAATGCGCATAACAGGCGCGGAAAATTGCGCGCAAGACGCAATTACAGGGGACAATGCTAGATCCCCAACTGGAACGCAATCCACTACCATGGCAGAGCGTACAGGAATGTTTTGCGAGAGCGATTGTCTCAGACCGGTTCCATTCCATGGCAACTACTCAAACTTCCTTTTCTTGACTGCAGGGCGCGCTGGTGCCCGACCGAACCCAACGGTTCCGCACCTGACTCCGCCAGCATTTCTGTCCCAAGGTCACCTTCCCAGGACTTTCCGCGCTCCGCAGGGTCATGTTCGGAAACTGCCGAGATCCTTCCGGGTTTACCGCGTTCCCTACCTTGAACTCTAGCTGAGCGGAGAAAACATGTAACATTCGTTTCGTGCCCGCCTGCCGTCACCGCTCCGGATTTCGCCCTCCCGCCACATGGGATCTCTATTTATCAATCACTTAGAAGACCATCGTTCAAGTGAACCGCGCTCCGTGAGGCAGCAGAATGCCTGAGGTGTAGATCCTAGAAGTAAGGCATATTTCGAATAGAAATAGACCCAACCCAAAAAATCCATTGACCTTTGAACAACTTTTGGCGCGCCTGTTGCACGAAATCCGGCGTCGCATTGAGAACGGCCAACTCACCGAGCGCGGACTCGCCCGGCGCATTCGCATTTCACAACCGCACATGCACCACATCCTGAGTGGGAAGCGTGGGCTTACGCCTCAAATGGCAGATCGGCTACTGGCGGTACTCGGGCTGGCGGCGGAGGATCTGCTTGACCTGGCGCCGGACGCCGCCACCCAGCCCGCGGTAGGCGCAGACTTGGAGCGTTGTGCGTTGCTTCCCCTCTGGGAAGGCCTTGTCGCCCCGGGACATCTGCCTCCGCAGCCCCGCAATGGAGGGCTTTACTTCCCATTCCCGGTGGCCCTGTTGGGGCTGTCCCTGGGCGATCGTGGGTCGGCCGCGGCGATTCCCCGCTTTGCGGTGGTCCGCCTGGGCAACGATCCCCTGCTGGGCAGCTATGCGCAGGAAAACGACCTGCTGGTGATCTCTCCCCTCAGCCCCGCGCAAGCAGCGAGTTTACCCATCGCGCAGGCGGCCATCTGGATGCTCGACGGCAGTTGGGTAGTGGATGAGCTCGCGGTGGCAGGAGCGGTTGCTGGTGAACCGTCCCTCGCCAGCCAGCAGCGCTGGCAAAGGCTGCGCGAGGAGGGTGTCCTGGTGGCCACCGTTCACTGGCTCATCCGGAAACTTCGCCCCATCCGCGTTGGTGGCGACGCCCAAAGCGCCCGCTAACGCATCCCGTTTGGTACTTCCTCGCAACGCCCCAGCCAATACCAACCCGGTTTACCTCCCTGCCCGATCGACGCTGGGGCGACGCCACCGGCAAACGAAGAAAAGCCCCTACCGGCGATCCGTCGCCAGAAGGGGCTTCTTGCATCGGCGTGTACCCGCCTATGCGCCAGTCATCTGCTTGAAGATCGTCAATTGTTCCGCCATCGCCTTCACTTTGTCCGCCGGTTCAGTACGCGCCTCCAGCAGGAACCAGCCGCTGTAGTGCATCGCCAGGAACAACTTCATGAGTTGGGGATAGGGGTACGCGCCCACGTTCAATTCCCGGATGTGGACCGTATCGCCAAAGCGTCCCTTCAACATGTTGAAGTTCGCCTCAAGCCCGGCCCCACTCAGGTCTTCGTCGTTGCAGTTCCAGCAGACGTACACGTTCGGATGGGTAGCCACATCGAAGATGGCCTTCATCACGGGCGGATCCTGCGTGTATCGGCCGTGGACCTCCACGCGGATCTTCTGCCCGTAGTCTGCCCCGAAGGCCCCCACTTCGTTCAGCGCCTTGCCAATCTGCTCAATGGTCATTTCTTTTGGCACGCCTGCGGGGAGGGTGTTCGGCTTTACCTTGACGCCCGTTCCGCCACATTCGGCCATCAGTCGGACGTAGGCCTTGGTGTCTTCGATATTCTTCTTCAGCACCGCCGGATCCGGG
>JALOKO010000097.1 GCA_025456495.1 Bryobacterales bacterium
ACCACACTAGCCGAAGCCAGCGCTGCTGTAACACCACCGCTGCTGTGACGCCGGCGCACGGATTAGCAACTGTTTGACAGAGCGGGGCTAGCGTCTAGCGTCTGGCGTCTGGCGTCCGCTAGAACGGAACGTCATCGTCACTCGCGGCAAAGCCGTCGTCGGATGGCCGCTGTTGCGAACGCGCGGCAGCACCGCCGCCGCGTTCCCCACGAGAGTAGCCCCCGGAGTAGCTTCCGCCCTCATCACTTCCGGCCCCACCACCACCACTGCCCAACAGCATCACGTTGTCGCAAACCACTTCGGTGATGTAGGCGGTCTTACCCTCATTGGTCTCGTAGCTTCGCGAGGTGAGACGGCCCTCCAGATAAATCTGCTTGCCCTTCTTGAGGTACTCGCCGACGCGCTCCTGGCCCCACAGGACAATGTTGTGCCAGTCAGTCTGCTCGCGCATTTCGCCTGACTGCGCATCCTTCCAACTGCGGCTGGTGGCCACGGTGAAGGTCGTGCGGGAGCGTCCGCCGGGTGTGAACTTGGTTTCGGCGTCCTTGCCCAGATTGCCGATGAGGATTACTTTGTTTACGCTGCGCGCCATCACCTGGAAGTGTAGCAAAGCCTAAGGGCGGAACCCAGCCCGACGGCAGATGGCGACAAAGCCGGCCACAAGTTGCCGCGGGCTCCTACGAGCGGGTAGCTGTCATCAGGAGTTGCGGCGGCATCCGCGGTAGGTCGCTGCGCCAATCGACCATCATCTCGCGACGCAACCCGGTTGCACTGATGGATGACAGCATCTCTGTCTGGCGTCTGTACCCTATTTGTGCGTGCTGGGTGTTCGCCAGCCCGAGATGGATATTGGCAGGGTGGCAGACCCCAACAGACTCCCAGCAAACACTACGGAAACTGAGACGTGCAGCTGACTATCCGCGGAGGCTAATGCTGATTCCATGAGTCTATGCACGAGGGAATGAGGAGAAATAGGCGCAGTGTTGACAAGTTCAAGAATTATTTCTCTATTCTTTAGAGCACTTTAGATGATTGGGGACCGTCCAGGTGGATTGCCGCTGAGTATGATTTCGACGAAGTGAGTCGCGGGACGGCGGCCGTGATGTGTGGCGGCAGCGAGGGCGAGACGCTCCTTGCACTGACGTCGCGACTGAAAGGTTGTTGCGTGCCGCAAGGAACACAGAATCGCGGAATCAAGCACCCTGGCGTACTTGAAATGCCCACCGGCATGAAGCCGGGTAAGCAAACCGTTGACCTGGATGAACTGTTGGAGGATTTGCTGGCCCATTGCTACCGACAGCTTGGCGAAGGCGCCCTGAGTCAGCAGAAGGTGAGCATCGGCGACTATCTAAAACTGGTGACGATGGTAGCCGAACGCAGGCGACAGTCGGAACCCGTACACAACGAGGTGACCGTGCGGTGGGAAGAGTCATTCGAGCAGGACAATGCCTGCAGCTGATTGCCTATCGGCCCTTGCCGTCGCAGCAACGCTTTCATGCATTGAGGGCGCGATTCAAGGGCTTTTCAGGACCGATCGGATCCGGCAAGAGCGCGGCGCTCTGCCACGAGGCAATTCGCAAGGCATATCAGAATCCCGGTTGCATGGGGCTGTTAGGAGCGCCTACTTATCCCATGCTGCGGGACGCTACGCAGAGGGCTTTGGTGGCGGTGTTGGATGAGAACGAATTGCCCTACAACTGGAACCGAAGCGAAAGCTTCATTGAACTGACGCAGTGTGGTTCACGAATCCTACTGCGGTCACTGGAAGAGTATGAGCGACTACGCGGTACGAACCTGGCTTGGTTCGGGGTGGATGAACTCACCTATTGCCGCGAAGAGGCGTGGCTGAGGCTGGAAGGACGATTGAGAGAACCGAAGGCCAAACAACCGAGTGGCTTCGGAGTGTGGACTCCAAAGGGTAAGGATTGGGTACACCGCCGATTTCTGGAGGCCACCACCAAGGATTACAGTGTGGTGCTTGCGAAACCTAGCGAGAACCGACACGTGCTAGCGACCGACCCTGACTTCTACGAACGGCTAAAGAGCACCTATAGCGATGCCTTTTACCGACAGGAAGTGCTGGGCGAATACGTGATCAGTAATGGCCGACAGGTGTATTCCCCGTTCTCGCACGAGGCAAATGTTGCGTCGTTGGAGATTGTACATTCCCTGCCGCTGTTGTGGACTTTGGATTTCAACGTGAATCCGTTTTGCACCTTGATTTGCCAGCGCGTCGGGGACACCCTTCACGTCGTGGACGAACTGGTGCTGCAAGGCGCCAAGACGGTGGATATGGCGAGAGACATGGACGACCGCTATGGACAGACTGCTCACGGACTGGTGATCTATGGGGATGCCACGGGGGCGGCGGAGCACACATCGGGTGGATCGAACTACAAGCAGTTGCTGGCGCAGTTAGCGCCGGAGAAGTGGAAGTACATCCACCTGCGGGTGCCACGCAGGAACCCGCCAGTCCTGGAACGGGTGAACCTGGTGAACGGGTTGTTGGAGACGGTGGACAAGAAGGTGCGCATGAAGATCGATCCACGTTGTCACTGGCTGATTGCGGACCTGGAAGCGGTACAGTTCCGCGAGGACGGCATCCAGGTGGACAAGAGCAAGGATGCGCGACGAACCCACATCTCCGATGCCCTGGGATATCTGGCGTGGGAAGAGTTTGGCAACAAGCAGCGCATCGGAGAGAGCCACTCGCACGATGACGTACCGGGCGCGTGCTAGCAGCGCCACCGAAGACAGTTCAACCACCAAAGGGAATCGCGTTCCTGGCAAGGGCTACGGAACGCCTTGGCCGGGGTACGCCCTGGCTGACGGGAAGCGGATTCAGCAGGAGCGGAAAGCGATGAACCAGGAATTTATGTTGCGGCCCCATCCGGAGTACGTCCGTAATCAAGCGATGTTTCGCAGCTATCACCACCTCTACCACGGTGGGGACATACTCAAGCGCAATGCAGGAGAGTACCTGTCACGGCGACTGCGGGAACCACATGAGGTGTACGAGGAGCGGCTATCGCGGGTCTTCTACGAAAACTACATCGGCTCAATCATTGACTGGTACGGAGCGACGTTGTTCCGGCGAGAGCCGATTGTGACGTACGAAAACGGGAAGGAGCGTGGCGGCATCTTCTTCGGGCAGCTGCTTGAGGACTGCGACCGCAAGGGCACGGCCTTTGGAGACTTCCTGAAGCAGCAGTTCACGCAAGCGCTGGTATACGGCCGCAGTTACACGCTGGTGGACTTTCCGCGACAAAGCGGCAAAGCCGCCAACCAGGCAGAGGAAGACGCGCTCGGGTTCTCACGCGCCTACCTTACCGGGTTCACGCCGGAACACATGGTGAACTGGGCCTACGACGAGTTGGGGCGCTTCGAGTGGGTGGTGTTCAAGCAGGAGAGGCTGGTGCCTCGGGGCAGTACGAATCCAGTGTGGGAGAAGGAAAGCCGCTGGTACATCTTTGGCAAGCAGCGCTATCAAATCTTCCGCGCATTCGGGCCGGACAAGCCCGAATTGCTGGACGAAGGACTGCATGGGTTCGCCGCCCTGAACCAGGTGCCTGTCTTTGAGTTCCGCTTGTCTGATGGGTTGTGGCTGATGAACAAAGCGGCACTGCTGCAGTTGGAACACTTCAACAAATCCAACGCACAGGCATGGGCGATTTCGATGGGGCTGTTTTCAATGCCGGTGATCTACTCTGACCGGGAGTGGAAACAGGTGATTGGCGAAAGCTATTACCTGAAACTGGGCGCGGACGACCGCTTCGGCTGGACTGAGCCGCAGGGTCGCGTCTACGAGATCGCCGCCGAAAACCTGAAGCGCCTGAAGGAAGAGATCTACCGGGTGAGCTACCTGCTGAACCAGGCAGGTGGACCGCAGCACTTCAACCAATCGGGGTTGAGCAAGCAGCGCGACTTCACCGTAACCCAGGAGGTTCTGCGCGGCTACGGCGACGCAGTGAAGGACTTCGCAAAGCGAGTTTTGCGCGGCATTGACCAAGCGCGCAACGACGAGTTGGAGATCAACGTGTCGGGCTTGGATGAGTTCGACATCGGAGACTTCACCAACGAGATCGAAGACGCAAGGAAACTCCTTGGCTTCGGCATCCGGTCAGATACCCTGCGCCGGCAGGTATACCGGCGGCTGACACACAAGTACCTGTGCGATGTACGACAGGACATCAAGGACCGAATCTCCAGCGAGATCAATACCTGGCTGGACGAGGAAGAAGGTAGCGGCAGCGATGATTGAAGCAAACGAAAGCGAGAGCGCGAAAGCGCCGTCAGGAGCGGACATCCGAGGGCTTGTCCACGAGGCGATTCAGGAGTTCCTGCGGCACAAGCAGCAGGAAACGGAACCAGCCCACCGGGCGGAGTTGCAAGAAGAAAAGCGGCGACGCGAGCAACTGGAGTCGCAGGTGCGCGAACTGCTGCAGAAGACCCGTGAGAGCGAGATGGAAGTCGCGCGCGCACGGATGACTGGGGCAGTCCGCGACGAATTGCAGAAGCAAGGGGTCACGAAAGTGGACCTGGCCTTCCGCGTCATCAAGGACGACATTCGCCAAACGGACCACGGGGATTACGTGGTGCGTGGGCGGGACGGCGACGTACCGCTAGGCGACTATGTCAAGAAATTCGTGGACGAGAACCCGGAGTTCCTGCCTCCACGGATCAAGGGCGGATCTGGCAGTTCCGGCTTGGGAAGCGATGCCGCGGGGGCACGCTTCGATCTGGATGCGATCCGTCCCGGCATGAGTGAGGAAGAGCGGAGGCAGGTACACGCGGCAATCGCGAACCTGGCATCCCAAACGTTCAAGAGCTAGCAACAGAGGAGAAAGAAAAGGAATGCCTGCAATTACTTCAGCAAACCTGGCCCAAGCGATTGTGAAGCTGGTGGCCGCCGACGCTCTGCCGTCGTTGATGGGCAACATGGTGATGGGAAACCTGGTGAACCGGGACTTTGAACCGTCCTTGGCAAATTCGGGCGACACCATCAACGTGGCGATTCCTCCGGTGATGACGGCCAATAACCTGGCCCAAGCCGGAACGGTGCAGACACAGAATCCCAACCTCGGCAACGCCCAGATTGTATTGGACACGCACGTGGAAGCCAGCTTCCAGATTCCCGACATCACGAAGGTGTTGGCGGTGCCCGATCTTCTGTCGTTGTACATGCAGCCGGCGCTGGTGGCAATCGCTGAGAAGATCGAAGGCGACCTTCTGGGCCTCTACACGCAGTTCACGGCGAATGCTGTGGTGGGCACGGGCGGCGTGGCGATCACCGAGGCCACCATTGATTCCGCGGAGACTCGCCTCTTCGAAGCCAAGGTTCCTCCGTCGGCTTCGAAGTACTTGGTGGTGGACTCCGGCACCTACTCGACGATGCGCCAGATTCCGCGCTTTAGCGAATACGGCAGCGTAGGCGAGGCCGGATTGAAGGCGATGGTGGAAGGCTCAGTTGGCCGGATCAAGGACTTCTATGTGTTCCGGTCGCAGTTTGTGAAGAAGACCGGCGTCAGCCCGGTGACCACGCAGAACATCGCGTTCTCACGCGATGCCATCGGCCTGGTCATTCGTCGACTTCCGCGTCCGCTGCCCGGCACTGGCGCCGTTGCAGAGTACGCTGAGTTCGGCAACTTCGGCATGCGGGTGGTGATGAGCTACCAGCCCGACACGTTGGCCCAGCAGTTCACCGTGGACGTGCTGTACGGCAAGGGTGTTCTGCGTAACAACTTTGGCGTCCAGGTCCGCAGCTAGAACACGCACTCCGCGAGACGGACGCGAACCAGAAACTCACTCCGCGGGTCCAACTGAGTGTTGGACCCGCTTTTCTTAATCTCATGAATCTCCGCAAATACTACGACCAAGTGCACAAGATCCGGCAGGACATCAAAGAACCCTTCGTGCTTCTTTCGAGTCTTGCCACACCCAATGGAGGCAAGGAGGGATGCGTGTCGGAGGTACCGGCTGAGCTGGCCGCACGCATGATCGCCGACGGGGTGGCGCAGTTCGCCACATCGGAACAGATCGAGGCCTATCACAGCGACGCCGATGCCAATCGATTGGCGGCGCAGGAAGAGCAGTTGCGCAATCGGCTGCGAATCACGCTGGTAAACGAAGGTGACATGCAGTTTACGACGGAGAAGTCCTCCGCAAAGCCGCGAGGGAAGGCGTAAAGGGGAACGACATGGCGCTCATCACGGACAGCGGGCTGATCGACATTCGCGATCTGTTGCCCTTTGAGAACGATCTGCTGGAGACGGCGGACAAGGAGAGGGTGGAGTTAAGTGCGAAGACCGGACTCGCCGTCGAGGAGGTGCGCCACCAGGTGGAGATTGAACTCGACCGGGCAGGGATGGAGGCGACCTCGGCGGGAATTGCGGGCTTCGGCTTGCGCAATGTGGTGGTCACCGACACGCTGCGTTGGTGGATGCACTGCCACGCACTGTACCTCATCTACCTGGAGGCCTACGGACATCAGTTGAATGAGCGATTCAAGGCGAAGCAGTTGCTCTACGCCGAACGCGGTGCGAAGGCAAAGGACACGTATCTGGAGCGTGGGGTAGGGGTGGTTGGCAACCCGCTACCACGTCCCGCCGCGCCTGCAATCGCGGCCGCGCCCGGTACGCTCGCGGCCGCGAACTACTATGTCGCGGTCTCCTGGGTTGGCGCCAACGGACGGCAGAGCGGGTTGAGCCCACTTACCACGTTCAGTGCTAATGGACTGAACACGATGAGCGTGAACCCCAACGTCGCGCCTGGCGCCGCAACCGGCTGGCACGTGTATGTGGGAAGCACTGCAGAGAACTTGGCGCGGCAAAGTCTCGCGCCTATCGCACCCGGTCAGGTTTGGGTGATGACCACGGCATGGAATGCGGCAGGGCCATCATTCGGAGCAGAGCAGCAGCCGGATGTCTATCTACAACCGCAACGGGTGTTTCCACGAGGCTAACCATGGGCTATGTACTGCAAAGAGCGATTCAAAGCGTGGTGAGCCTGCTGACAGGGCCGGGCGGCATTGGTGTGCAGTTGGAACAACTCGCGGACGACCAACCCGCAGTGGCCCATGCGATTGCCGGTTTCGTCGTGCGCGGCTATCCGGTGAAGCGTGGGGTGGTCCCGGATGAGGACTTCACCTGCGACCCGCGTATTCGGATTCAGGTGGAGAAGCTGGTGAACTCGCAGCGCGTGAAGTTCATTCCCTTCTCCGGGCACTGCTCCATCCTGCTTACCGTGGAAGCGGCGGACGATCGACAGGAACTGGTGGCGGAGCAATTGAACGCGATTTGCGATGCCATTCTTCTGGTATTGGATAACCATGTTGGCCAGCTTGCCCCAGGCATCTGCTATGGCGGCGGTTACGAGTTGTCCGTCGCGCCGATGGATCGGGGAGGACACGGCTATCAACAGGTGGCGCAACTGCGCTTTCAATTGGCGATGGAAGAAGGGGGAACGAGAGCATCATGAGTTGCTATATCAACGCAACCGGGGAGCGGCTATACGGCGCCATTGAACAGCAGTATGGAACCGCTCGTAACCTGGCGGGAACAGACCGGCTGAGCTTTCGCCAGCTGAAGTTGACAGAACGCACGCGACGCGCCCAGCGACGCGACAAGACAGGGACGCGCACACGCTTTGCGCCTCATCCGGAAGTACGCACCGACAATCGCTTTGAGTTGGATTGCTTCTTCGCGGCGCGACCCACCAGCGATCCGGTGGATGGGGTCACCAATCTTGTGGAAGCCACCCTGGGCGGAGTGCGCAGCACGTGGAATGGCTTGACAGTCACTGAAGTTGGCGGTGGCGGCGCCACCGTGACGTTCAACACCGCGCATGGATTGCAGGCAGGTCAGGCAATTCGTTTTCAAGGGCAATTGCGCTTTGTTAAAGCGGTCAACAGCCCGACGAACATTACGCTCTCGGCTGCCTTCGGACAAGGCTTTGCATCAGGCAGCCTCACTGGCAAGACCATCACTCTCTGGCCTGGCGAGAAGCCAAAACCGCTGACGATGGGGAACTATTGGACTCCCGCCGGAAGTTTGGACCGCGTTCTGGCCGGATGCGTGGTGAACGAACTGGGAATGACGCTGAACAGCGACTTTCACGGGGTTTCCTTTCGCGGAGCGGTTCGCGAAGTTGCGTCCGTGACCGGGTTTGCTGCTGGCTACACCGGTCTCAGTAGCTTTCCGCCAGAGCCTTCGAATCCAACGCAGGCGTTTCAGCTTATCCCTGGACACGTTGGTCGTCTCTTCCTGGGAGGAGTGGAGTTTTCGCTGCTGGACCTCACTCTACGATTCGTGAACAACACGGACACGACGACGCGCGAGTTCGGCATGACCGTGTCTCCCTGCTACAGCGCTGACCTTCGCGAGGTATCCGTTCAGTTCCAACTCTATGCCTCGAGTGACGCCGCAGTGAATCAGCTGCACGCAATGTCTCGACAACGATTGGAAACCGACCTGACGATCCAACTGGGCAACCAGGCTGGTCAACTCGTGGGAATCCACATTCCCCGATTCGTACCCGAGATCCCAGAGCTAAAGGACGCCGACAGCAGGGTGGTAATGAGCTATCCGCAAAGCATCGCCTATGGAGTATCGAACAATGAGATTTCCATTGCTTTCGCGTGATCAACCAGACGGCTACCTGTATGCCTCTGAAGTTGATGCACCCAGCAGACACTATCCAGACGTACGGTACGTTCTGAAGCGATGTTCCCTGGCGCGTCGCATAGAGTTGATGGAGCGCTTAGCCACGCATGCCTCAGCGTATGAAGCGTTGAAGGCATCCGAGCGAATGGACGACCGTGTTCAAGCGGAAGCGCTTCGCTTGCGCATGGACTTCGAGTATCTTGACTGGGGTCTGGCGCGAGTGTTTGGGCTACTGATCGACGGGGAGGTCCCCGATGCGCGGATGCTCTTCGAAAAGGGACCCGAGCGCCTCACGCAGGAGATTCTGTGCCGCATCCGCGAGGAATGCGAACTCAGCGGAGACGAACGAAAAAACTAACCATCGCCTTCTGGTTCCACTTGCGTGGAGAACCCGGCTGGAAGTGCGATGCCTGCCGTTCGGCGGGGCTGGAGGCCAGTCGCCGCTGTGGGTTCCTGGGCTTTCGCTCCACTGAGACAGACAGTCCGGTGTGGGCGCGGGGACTGGTGGTGTTGAACCACTGTCCCAAGCCAATGATTCTTCCCTCAAGCATGGCGCTGCTACACGCATACGCCTGGTGGCGACGTGGCGCCAAGGAGTATCGTCCGCCGATGAGGGCCAAATGCGCGGACGCCTTCCTTCTGTTGGAATCGCTTCGTCAACAATCCATTCAGGAAGCGCCGTCGTCCTGAACATGCCGCGGGGCCTTGTTTGCGCTGCATCCAGACCGCCCCAACACAAAGTGGCCGTGATCGAAAGGAATGACCGATGGAATCAATACCCAATGCGCTTCGCGTGGTGGCGACGCAGTTTGAGCAATTGCTGCGCGGCAACCCCAACAACGGACCGGGTGGGGGCCTTGCTGCGGCAGGCTCAACCTCGGTTCTTACAGGGCTGCTCAATCAGGGTGGCGCAAGTCCTGCCGACGCTGCGCAAACGCTGTCCAGTGGCCTTGCCGGTTCCTTGATGGGCGGGTTGGTGGGCGGCGGTGCAGGGGAAGGCGCCGCCTCGTCAGCGCTAGTCACGAACGGGCTTTCGGGTTCCGCATTGGACGGGGCTCTGCAAGGCCCGCTTGGCTTCCTCGCGAGGAGCTTGTTCGCGC
>JALOKO010000098.1 GCA_025456495.1 Bryobacterales bacterium
CGCGGCCGATTCGTAGCAGCCAAAAACCAGCTTCACCGTCCGCAGGTTGTCCTCGCCGGTGGTTTCGGCGGGAGCATCCCCGCGCAGTCCCGCCGCCAGGTTCGCCTGGCAGGCCACGATGCTGGAGTGGATGACGTCGTATGCGGGGTCCGCCCATGGGTAGCGCGGCGGCGGAACGCGTCGAATGTGGGTGCCCTCACGGGTGGTCACCCGTAACCAGTGGTCCAACTGCAATTCCGCTGAGCCGTCGCTTGCTTCCACGAAGACCTGCGTCTCTGGAAACCGGTCGCGCTCCAGGTAGTTTCCCGCATAAGCCATTTCCACCAGCACCGCCATTCCATTGCGCATTTTGAGGTGAATGGTGGACACATCCTCGCCCCGGATATCGGTGTGAACGCGCTGGTTCTGGCAGTACAGCGTCTCTGCCTCGCCAAACAGGTAGCGGGCCACGTCCAGGGTATGGCTGCCCAGGTCCGTGATGATGAACTGCTCCAACTCCTTCAGAAATGGCTGGTTGGCGAAGACAGGGAAGCCGGAGATCATGTCAATCCGCGCCCGGAAAGGAATGCCGATGGCCCCGCTCCGCAGCACTTGGGCCAGCGCACGGATGGAGGGCTGCCAGCGCCAGTTCTCGTTCACCAACAGGGGGACGCCCGCCGCCCGGCAGGCTTCCACCATCGAAACCGCCTCCTCCAGGCTGGTGGCCAAGGGTTTCTGGCAAACTACCGGTTTGCCTTCCCGCGCCGCCAGCTTTACCAGAGACCCGTGGGTTTCCACAGCGCTGATGATGTCCACGAAGTCAATTTCTACTTCGCGCAGCATCGTTTCCGGATCGCTGTACACCCGAGGAATCCCGAATTCCGCCGCCAGCCGTTCCGCCTTCTCGATGCTTCGGTTGCAGATGGCAACGCACTCCGTCCCGCCTGCCTCTCGCCATCCGGACAACTGATAGCGCGCCCAGAATCCAGCACCAATGGCTGCAAACCGCAGATGGCTCATCCCGTTGCTCCCTGCTTGAGTCGTTTCCATCACGGACACGGCCTCAGGACTCAGCCGCACCCACCGTTCCTGGTTGCGGATGCGGCCTAGTTATACTCATCATACCAGTGGGCCTCTGTCAAGTCCTTTGTCGAAATCGACGGAACGCCGGAATCGCCGCTTATGGAATCGATTGAAGCTATCTATCAGGGCGGTCGCCAGCCGGGACCAGTACTCGAATTCCGCAGCGTACCAGTCCTAGGAGGCCTTGAAAACGGATACTAGGCATGGCATCCTTTGCCTGAACAGGCACTGTCAGCCCGATTTTGTTTCGTTCCTGTGTACGTCTGCATCTCTTCCAGGTAGATCGAAGCGACAAGCGCTGACCTCGGAGTCGAATGCGCTGACCTCGGAGCCGAATGCGCTGACCTCGGAACCTATGGCCACGTTTTCAATTTGGCGACTTCGTGATTCCCAGCAGGACAAGTTTCGCTGGGCTCCTCAACAATCCTCCGCAACCACCCCCCTAAAGCTCACTGACTACCGCGAGGACGGCTCCATTGACGCCGAAGGTGTGTACGAAGCCTGGCTTAGCCTCCGCAAGGACAACCGGGAATTGCGCGTAGGGGATGTGCTGGCGGAGGACGGTGGAAAGCTGTTTCTCTGCAAATACGTCGGTTTGGAGCCTGCCGAATGGGTGATTGCCGATATGGACCTACAGGTGGCTAGAGACGCAGAGCTCCAGGCGGCCAAAGGGGCAACCGTGGCGCAGCAGGAAAACCCCGCATGACTCAACGGACAACGGTTGGCACACTTCCCTCCGAAGAACAGCGCTCTCCCGGTTCGTCGATGTGTACGAACGGGAATGGGCAAGCAGGTGCTCCGGCCAAGTTGGCGCCTATGGATTTGGCAAAGTATCGTGCGCGCGTCCTGAATACCTACGCACTGGTAGCCTATCTGCCAGAACCCTTGGCGTCCTTTCTGGACGGGCTCAGTCGGGCTCTGGTGCCTGGCTGCAAGCCCAGGGCGCACATCACATTGCTGCCCCCACGTCATTTGTCCGGTTCCTTTCAGGAGGCCAAGACAACCCTGGATCGCATCCTGGGGACATTGGCCCCATTTGAATTGGAAATCACCACGATCGAGATCTTTGATGCGACTTCGGTGATTTACGCGGATATCGGCGATGGACGCGAGCACCTGCTGGATCTCCACCTCCAGCTGAACGTCGAATCCCTCGCCTTTCGTGAGCAGTTTCCCTATCATCCGCACGTGACGCTGGCAATTCATGCGGAATCTGGCAACATCCACGATCTGCTGGAAGTGGCCAAGCTCGAGTGGGCGGCCTACGAGGGTCCCCGCCGCTTCCGCATTGAGGAACTGCACTTTGTCTACAACGAAGCGCAGGATTGTTGGACTGACGTCGCGGCGTACAGCCTGGAAGCCTCGCCACGCGTCCAGGGGTAGATGCCTCAGCCCCACGTCGTCCCCTGTGCCGTGTTTGCGGCGCGCCGAGCGGCTGCGTCGGCGTCCTTCGCCCGCGGTCTCCCCGACGCACAGCTGGCGTCCTGACGCACACTACTCAATGCGAATCCAGTAGCTTTCCTTCCACACACCGTGGGCCGGAGCTTCAGGAAGCGGGGGGTATTTCCCCTCCGCCGCCAGATTCAGTTGGTTGGTGACGCCGGTCATCGGTTCAAAGCAGATGAATTCCTGCCCACGCGGCGCGTACACCACTGCCACCGGGTACTGCGGTCCGTAGACGACGGAGAGTCGGCGGCCCCCTCCGCTTACCGAAAACGTGGCCATCCGCGCATCATCCCTCACCAGGTCTTCGAAGATATTGTCCAGGACCTGATCCTTCAGGCTGAGTGGCTCTGATGGGGAAAAGGGCTCAGTCTGCCCGGTCGGGGTGAGCTTGTCGCTCAGCACCGTCTTCTTGCGTGCCGGCAGAGTAGCGAACCACTGTTCCCTTGGCACGCCAGGCAACTGAAAGTAGGGGTGGTAGCCGATGGCCACCGGCATTGCCTCGCGGGCGTAATTCTCAATGATGGTCTCTACTTCCAGGGCGCCGTCCCGCAATCGATAGGTGAGATACAGGCTGTGCGCGAATGGCCATTGCGCCATCCATTCCGGATAGCGCCAGAACTCCAGGCGGCAGGTGGCTTCCGCGCGGTTGTCAAACGCCTCCAGGTTCATCAGCCCCCAGGCATCTGTAAAGGCCACCAAGCCATGAATGGGCAAACCGTTTCCATCCTTGCGGAGGTTGCCGATGCCCTCCTGAAGGACATAGGTGCGCCCGTTGGCGGGAAACGAACTCGGCAGCAGGCGATTGGCCCACGGAGCCAACAGTGGGTTTCCACAGAGACGCTTGCGCTGCTGTACCTCCAGGGGCGAAAGTCCGCCGGTGTACATGTAGTTCTTTCCCCGCAGCGAGAACTCCAGCGCGTTGGCCCCGGCCGATGGCGCGATGAGCACCTGGAGTTCCCTTGCGACATCGCGCAGTCGCAGCAACTCCACTCCGTCCTGGGTGACTGTATCCGCGATGAAGTTTGCCATGGCGCTGTTCCTTCTCTCCTCACTGCCAAGTTGCCGTGCTCTTGCTGCTGTGTCGCGGCTGCCGCACTGTTGCTACTGTGCTCTTGCTACCGTGCTGTCGCTACCGTGCTGTCGCTGCTGTGCCTGATTTTCTCACACGCGGACATCACGGCGGTTCGATGTTCCGGCCCTGCAATGAAGAAAAGCCGCTACCTCTTCGCTACTCCAATCATCCAACGAAACAGATGGTTCGCCCCGCAAACCCGTCCATTCGCTGATTTTCCATTCGGCTAGAATGAGATCAGGGCGATACTAGTCACAGGAGTACACGAATGATTAACTTGACCGACACCGCGATCGAAAAGGTCCGTTCCATCATTGACACCCAGGAGCCCAAGCCGGCCGGCTTGCGGATTTCTGTCGTGGGTGGCGGATGCTCCGGCTTCTCTTACTCCATGGCCTTCGAGAATAGCCCCGGCATGCTGGATAAGGTGTACGATTTCAGTGGCTTGCGCGTGTTCGTTGACCAAGCCAGCCTGCTCTACCTGGAAGGCGCTCAGGTGGACTACGTGGAAACCATGGAAGGTTCCGGCTTCAAGTTTGAGAACCCCAACGTGAAGTCCACCTGCGGCTGCGGCAGCTCCTTCAGCGCCTAGCGCCACACTCCGCACGCTACCCACATTACATCCTCGCTGGCCACGGGCGGTATTGGCATCGGTCTACCGCCCGTGCTGCGCTTAGCTTCCTTGTGTCCGAGCTCGTCCGATTCCCTCAGTCAGTCCCAATCTACCCCGGGTAGGCAGGCACGCCCTTACGGTGCGTAACGCGGGATTCTATTAAGTCCCCCGGTTCCCTGTGGCAGTTGCCAGTCGAGAAGAGCACTCCGAGACCGAATCGCCCATCGGATCTCCAGAAACCGAACGTCCTCGTCCAGTACGCTTGCTCTAGTCTTGGTCCTTCCTTCGCTTGGCCCTGTGGATCAAGAATGTTTCGCCATCGATCCACACTTCGGCGTGCCAGGTCGGTGGCAGGTCAGGATCTGGGCGCAAGCTCAGGCGATGGCATAGACGCCTTTCCCTGCCCACCTTGAGGTTCTGCATCGAGTACGCGGTAACGGCATCCTGGGTGTGGGCCAAGTCGGCAAAGCGCTGGAAAAGCGTGGTCTGCAGCCTGCCCACCATCATCCGCATCGGTTCGACGGCAGCATCCCCAGCAGACAAGGTGACCGCACCGTTGCGTGGCGCTAGGTACAGGCTAAGCTTGGAACCGTGATGCCAGAGACGACATCGTTTGGCCTCCCAGCAACCAGACTCTCTGCGCGGGTCCGCATTCCGTCGGTGACCAGTCGATACTCTCGGTCGCCCCACTCGCGCGAGGTTGCACCGTAGCAAACCCTCGTCTGAATCACTGCCCGAATTAGGTACCGCATCCCTATCCGACGGTAGGTCTGCGACATGGCTGCAATCACGTCATCCGCCTCATGCCCATCCGGCGTGGTCTGCGCACCACCAGTCAACAGGTCTTGTCTTCCAAACGAATGTTGCTCAGGTCCGCCTACGCGGACATCCGTCAGTTCGTGCTCCAGTCCGCGGATCGGCACGCCGGGGTACTTTCCTTGGGGATGGGTTCTGCCCCTTCACCCCGCGCCATCACGGCGACTTCGAAGTTTCCCCGATAGACGACAACCCTCATTCGGGCAGTCACTTACGCCGTTTTTCTAAACCCTACCCGTCCCCCGGTTGGCCGTTTCCATCCCTCAATCCCGATTGACGCCGGTCACCCGCCACAGAGGACGCTGTTGCTCCTGGGCGTCCTGTTGGTAGACCTGCTCTGTCTGCGCCGGGCTATACTCTCTCCACAACCAAGTGAGTGACCGTGGCAGTTCCGCATTGCCGTGCGCCTGGTTGTGGGTCCCCGTGCCCCAACTGAGGCGGTAGTCATAACCCCTCATTTTCAAGGAATTGGCCATCTGTAAGTTCTGCAACGGCCAACTGCCATGGTCATTCTCCAAATCCTCCAGCCCGTCCTGTAACCAGACGCGCAGGTTCCGCTTGGGCTGCTTGCGGATCATGAAGGGGTATACATTTCCCCCCTCCAACTCACCAGGACGCCACTGGATGCTGGTGAAGCTGCCGATGAGGGAGTGGACACGGCTGAACTGGTCGGGCTGCTGCCACGCCACATTGAAGGCGCAGATGCCGCCGGAGGACACCCCCGCGATCGCACGGCTGTAGCTATCCCTGCGGATGGAATACGCCGCCTGCACTTCCGGCAGCAGTTCGTCCCGCAGGAAGCGAGCATAGGTGTCGTCCACCGCGTCGTATTGCACGCTGCGCATCCGGCGTTCACCCAGCGTGGCGGGTGCGATGAACACGTGAATGCTGACGGGCATCCGGCCCTGGTGGATGAGGTTGTCGATGACATTCAGGGTGCGTGCATTGCCGTCCCGCTGAATGTGGTTTTGTCCGTCCTGCCAAACCATCAGTGCCGCGGGCTGGTCGCGCCGGTATTGGGCGGGCACGTAAATCCAGTACTCACTCACCGCGCCACCGTAGAGCGTGGACCGGTGCAGCTTTTTCTCGCTCAGCGCACCCTGAGGCACGCCTTCGCTGCGGTAGCATTCCGGGAGGTAGGCGGGCACATCATTCCGTCCACCGAACCTGCGTCCCCCCACCTCGTAGTGGAACGTGTGGGAAGTTCCCTGGCTCAACTGCTGGTGGGTCGCCCACAAGTCACTTCCATCCACGCGCTGCAATTCCACCCTACGAAGCCCATCTACATAAAGGACCGGTTGTCCGGCGGCACGAACGGCAAACACGAAATCGCCGCCTTCGCTGGCGTAGGCCGTACCATCCGCAAGGCGATTTTCCTGCAAGTGCGCCTCGATGGCTTCGCGCAGCGCCCGGCTTCCGGGCTGGCCTTTGGCGATGTCAATCAAGGGCTCAGCCGCCAACGCCGCCACACTCAGCATCGCCAGCAGCAGGGAGCTTCGCAAAAAACGCATGGCGCAAGAATATCATGGAAGCGCAACGGCGACACGGGCCAAAGTCGACGGGCCAAAGTTGAGGCAGCACGTGCCTGTGCTGGGGGTGGGCATCAACCGAGGGGCTCTGCCGCGGTGCGCGCTTTCGATTCGCAGCCTGTCTTCCCCACCACGGCGTACCGTGCCGAGACCATCCGATCAGGCCTCGGGTTTGGAATGGCCTTCGGCCAGCAGCGCCTGCACAATCCGCTGCAACTCCGCAGCCATCGCCTCCACTTGTGCGTCTGCCTCTTCCCGCACCAGGGTGCCCTCTTTGGCGGATTTCTCCAGAGCGGCGCTGATCTGCTGTAGCTTTGTGGCCCCCACATAGCCGGAGGATCCCTTGATGGTGTGCGCTTCGTTGTACACCAGGTTGGTATCGCCAGCCTGCAGCGCATCGCGGATTGATTGCAGCCGCAGTTCCGCATCGTCCATCGCTGGCCAAACCATGTGGCTGTAGATGTTTACCGCTGACCCTTGAGTGAGCTTTTCGAAGGTGGCGATCACCTTCGGGTCAAGGGCTGGCTCCGGGCCATCCGTCGTCATTGGCACGGGGATGGCCGCCTCCGTCGAGGAAGCCGCAGATGCGGAAGTGGCATCCGGTTCCGGCAAGCAGTGCTGCAGCAGCACCTGACGCAACCGCTGGGCCTGCATGGGCAGCAGAACGAACTCGTCCACGCCTGCTTCCCGCATGGTCTCCTCCAGGCGCGCGCTCATGTTGCGCACCATCGCCACCACCGATGTCCGGTGCAGCTTCCCGGATTCCTGCTTGCGTAGCCTCCGGACAAAGCCGATGGCGTCGAACTTGGGATTCTCCACATCCAGCAAGAGCACAGAATAGCGACGAGAACGCATCAGGCTCTCGCAATAGTCCTCTGTACTGGCGATCTCGCCCCGGTACCCCAGGCTGGAAAGTAGGTAGATGGTCAGGCGCTGGTGAACCCAATCTGTCTGCGAGATCAGGATGCGGCCGCGGGAATCGATCTCCGCCTCTCGGGGCGCCTGCGCCAGTTGCGCTGCTTCCAGGCTTTCTTCCAACGGCAGGTTGGGAGTATACTCCCGCACCGCCTTCAGCACCGCCGTTTGCAACAGGTTGGAGCGAAGAGGCTTGGTGAGTACATCCGATACCATCAGGTCTTTCAGAACCGCTCGATACCCGCTGTGATGGTAGGGCGCAACCAGAATCAACCGGATTTCCACGTTGCTGGTAAGCCGGTTCAGCCCGGCCACCGTACCTTCCGGCGCCGCCGCAAGCGCTTCCGCTTCGGCCACCAGGACGCGCACAGCCGGCCCGGAGGTGGGCTTGCGAAGCAGCGCGCGCATGGCTTCGCTGGGGTCAGTGGGCGTCTGCACCTGGATGCCCCAAGACCCCATTTGGCGGCACAGCGCGCTGCGCAAATGCGGGTTGGTGGCGTAGACGAACATCGACCGCCCCTGCAACTTGGAAACATCATCGCGGACGGCCTCCACGGGGGGAAGACCGAACTCCGCAGTGAACCAGAAGGTGGAGCCCTCGCCCGGGTCAGAGTTCACGCCAATCTGCCCGCCCATCAGCCCTACCAACTCCTGACAGATTGCCAGCCCAAGTCCCGTGCCGCCGAACTTCCGGCTGTTTGACTCATCCACCTGGTAAAAGGGCTTGAAGATGTGTGGTTGCCGGTCAGCCGAAATGCCTACGCCGGAATCTGCGATCTCAAAGTGCAGCTTCGCCGTCCGGCCGTCCTCCTCAATCAGGGCGACGAAAACCTGGATCTGGCCCTCGCTGGTAAACTTCAGCGCGTTGCTCAGCAGGTGGTTCAACACCTGCCGTAGCCGCTGCACATCGCCCACGACATCCGCGGGCACGTCCTGATCGAACTGGCAAAAGAGTTCAATGCCCTTCAGTTCCGCGCGCTCAGCATAGGACTCCACCAGTTCATCCAGCAACTGGTATAGATGGAAGCGCTCCACTTCCAACTCCAGAGTGCGGCTCTCGATCTTGGAATAATCCAGAATCTCAGACAGGATCTCCATCAGGGCGACGCCGGAATTGCGCGCGATCTCCGCATACTCCCGCTGGTCCTTCTGTAGCTCGGTTTCCAACAACATGCCCAGCATACCCACCATGCCGTTCATGGGTGTGCGAATTTCGTGACTCATGTTCGCCAGGAACTGGGTCTTGGCGTCAATCGCCTTCATGGCCTCGTCGCGGGCAGCCATCAACTGCTGGGCCAGATGAGTGAGTGAGGCTGCTTGCCGTTCTGCTTGTTCGAGCGCTTCCTGCAGGTCAGCGATGTAATGCTCGCGGTCGTCCTTCAGCAGCTTGCGGGCCGTAATGTCGTTCAGTGACCCGTAAACAGCAATGCCTGCCTCCCGCGATACCCGCACATCGCGCCGGGCGTGGAACTCACACCAGGTCACGCCACCGTTGGCGCGAAGCAGCCGCAGGTCCATACGCATGACCGGACGCTCGCCCTCCACCAGCCGTTCAAATTCTTCTACAAATGCGGGCGCATCCGCGTGGTCAATAAACTCTAGAAGCGATTTGTCGATGGATTCGGCCGCGCTGAAGCCGGAAAACTCCTCCCAGGCCTCATTGATGTAGCTGATCCGTCCAGCCTCATCCAACTGAAAGACCGCCGTCCGCAGCATCGACAGCAAGTCGTCCTGACTGCAGGTTGTGGTTCGGGCCGTCGGTTCCGCTTCCCTGGGCAACCGCAAACGCAGCATCGCCAGCACGGGGCGCGTTCCCGCCACCAGGCCATCGGAGAGCAGCACGGCTTTGCCGCTGAAGGTTTCGCTGCTCCAGTTCAGCCGCAACTCCCGGGCCGCCGCCGTCTTCTGAAAAACCGCGGTCAGAAAGCCATGTACCGCGTCTGGCTCCCCAACCGGCAGCACATCCACCAGAGGTCTACCAATCAGTTGCGCCGCGCTCTTGCCAAAGTGATAGGCGGCCGCGTCTCCCAGGTGATACAGGACGCCCGTGGAATCCACCAGGCAGCAGAACTCCTCCCACATCGGCCTTACCGGAAAGCGCACACCCACGGCAGGCCCGGCAACGCCGACGGCGCTGGTGGATGCGGCGAATTGAGGAAGGGTTCCGGTCACTGATCGCCTAACCTGACAGTTTCATGCACAATACCGCAAGAGACGCCAATCCCAAACGGAGCTCTGTGTCACCCATCCCTATTGTGCCGCCGAAGCCCCCGGAAG
>JALOKO010000574.1 GCA_025456495.1 Bryobacterales bacterium
GAAGGCTACCATGAGCCGTCGATTGTGGCGGCTGAGAAGTGCCTTGCCAATATCCGCAAGATGCGCGCCTAGGCTCCGGTTGGCGGCTGCAGCCTGCTCTTATTGAATTGGAATGGTCAACTAGCAAGGGCCACCCGCACGCGTCGGGTGGCCCTTTTTGTGATCGTGCACCGGCGACTTAACCATCCAGTTCAGGGAAGGCGCAAATCGCCTGCTTGAGGATTACCCGCTTTCGCCGGTCTCGTTCCTGCATGGGTCGCGTCATCCAGGAGATCACTGCCAAACCGGCTGCAGCCTGCACGGCCAAAAGAATCACCAGTTTCCCGAAAGCGGCTGAACCTTCTGCGGAATCAAGCAGTTGGTGGGCAGCCATGTAGGCTACCAACAGGGTTAATAGCAGAACCACGGTCCCCATCCAGAGGCGTCGACGATGCTCGCTGCGGAGCGCCTCGTCAGTTGAGTTCATCAGCGAATTGAGGGCCATCGATTCACCATCGGCAACTGCCTTAGATTGCTACACAGGCAGTGCCTCTATTCTGAGCGCAACGGGCGGAGAAAATCCAGCGAAAACGGGATTCGTTCTCAAAATGTAGTACCAAACCTACAGTACCACCACCCGGGCGGTGGGGAACGATGCCTATGGCGTGCGATGTTCGACGAAATGGTCCCAGCCTCGGGGCGGGAGCGGATGACCGTGCCGGAGGCAGAGACCCGCGTTACCGGCATGGATGGTGCCAATCCACGTGAGCGGTAGCCCGGCCAGGGAGGCGGGGACGCGAGCATCGGCGCGCACTGTGAACAACAGCTCGTAATCATCGCCGCCGTGCAGGGCATCGTCCTCGGTAGCGCCTGGAAAGCGCGGGATTTCCCCATCCAGATGGGCGGTGACGCCGGATGCCAGCAGCAGGCGCCGGAGGTCAGTGGACAGGCCGTCGCTGAGATCCAGCATGGCGGTGGGCAGGGCGCGCTTACGCAATGCGAGCCCTAAGGCCACCCGGGGATCCGGACGCAGGTGGCGGAGGCGGGCCGAACGGTTTCTGGGTTGACGCAGCCCCAGCGAGCCCCCACCCAGCAGCCCGCTGACATAGATGCGGTGGCCGGGGCGTGCGCCGTCACGACGGAATGCGGCGCCCCTCGGCAGGCTGCCGGCCACCACCACGTCCAGCGAGGTGTGGGCCGCGCGGGCAAGATCGCCCCCCGCCAAGGGGAGTCCATGCGCGGCTGCCAGCGCAAGGAACCCGTCATAAAAGCGATGCACCCATTTCTCTTTCGCCCAGGCGCCCAAGGCCAACGAAAGCAGGGTGAACTCCGGCCGCGCGCCCATGGCGGCGATGTCGCTGAGTCCGCGGGCCAGGGCCTTCCAACCCACCGCGTCGGCCGGATAGCCACGAAGGAAATGGCGGTCTTCGTGCATCATGTCCGTGGTGAAAACCAGGTCGCGGCCGGGCTGGGGGCGGAACACGGCAGCGTCGTCGCCGATGCCCAACACAAGGCGGCGATGAGCGGGCGCCAGGCGCTTGCGCAGTCCGGCGAGGAAGGCGTCTTCGGTCATCCGGCTTGGGTGATGCTGGGTTTGCGTCCCCCGTTGACCGGTGGTTTGGGGAGCCGTGACTTGGCATCCGCGGTCAGACCGCCGGGAACGACCGTGGAATCTAACAGCCGCTGCAGTTCGCGTCGTGCGATGTTGGCCCACTCGCCCTGAGGGTCCAGCTTCAGGAAGCGCTTCCAGTGGCGAGTGGCTTCCATGGTTCGGCCCAGATTCTGCAGCAGCAGGGCCAGGTTGTAGTGGGCATCCACATAGTCAGCGTCCAGTTCCAGGGTGGAGCGGTAATAGGAAATCGCCTTCTCAAACTGACCCAACTCGTCGTAGAGGCTGGCCAGATTGAAGTGCGCCAGCACGTAGCGGGGATGGAGATCGATGGCAGCCCGATAGTGTTGCTCAGCCAGCTTCAGCTTCTTCTGGTTGAAGTAGAGTGTCCCTAGATTGAGGTGTGCGCCGAAACAGGCTGGGTCTAAAGTGAGGGCGTTCTTGTAGAGCGGCACCACCTCACTGGCGGGGGCGCCCTGGTTCTCGCGTTCCAGCGCATGGAAGAAGGCATCGGCGGCCTCCTGCTTGCGTTGGTCCTCAGCGGAACTCCGCGCGCTGGCGGAAGGGGCTGGAAAGCTGCGGATCACTTCCAGTTCGGCAGGCGCCAACTCCAGCATCAGTTGACCGCTGGCGGCTTCCATTTCCCTGCCTTCCCAGTGAACCGCCAGACGCTTGCCATGGCGGCGTAGCCGGAAGTCACACAACGGGGCGGTTTGCGACCCGAAGCGGCGCTGCAAGGCGGTCACCAGCGACGGAATCCCATTGGAAGGGTAGCCTGCCTCTTTCAGTGTCTTGAGGTTCGCAATCAGCAGCAGGTCGCGGGTATCGTAAGCATCGCGCACAGACAACAGGCCCTTGCGTTCCCATGCGGCAAGCTGACGGGAGGAGATTTTGGCGGAACGCAGGAGTTGGGTCCGCGTCAGCGCGGCTGGAATCGCGATGCCCGGCACGGTTGGAT
>JALOKO010000099.1 GCA_025456495.1 Bryobacterales bacterium
CTTTCCGTCGACGCGGCGTTCGCCGTCCAGCAGGCTGCCGTTGGCGGCGTAGTACAACTGCAGTTCAATGCGCTGTGTTCTGGGGTTGCCGCTGCGGAGGCCGGTTTGCGATTCCTTGTCCTCGCTGTAGGCGAAGAGCGCTCCCCGCGGGCTGTAATAGTAGCGGCTGCTGGCTTTGCCGAACTCTCCCATGCTCATCTCTTCCTCGATGAGCGCCAGCGTACCGTTGGGGTAATAGCCACGGACGGTGGACTTGGTGGCGTCCAACTCCCAGAGGGCCTCGATGGCCTGGACGCTGTCCTTGCCAGACAGGATGGCGTCGCGTTGTTGCTTGAGTTCATCGATGTTTCCGGCGTCGACATTGCTGGTGGAGGAGGCGCCGGGCGTTTCCTGGCGCGTGCAGGCGCACAGGCAAAGCCAAGCCGTAAGCAGGCAGCAGGCGACCACCCGGGAGCGGGACGGGGCGCGCCGGAAGTGCGTGCAAGAGCGCATGTGTCTATTGTGACATTGAAGGCGATGCTGTCGACCCGTGCGGGCACTGGACATGCCGGGCACTGGACACCGCAATGCCGCCTGCATCGCAATCCAGAAGGCGAGTTTGCTGCCGATGCATTGAAGCTGATGCATTGAGGCCGGCGCAGTGAGACCGGTGAATGGAGGCCGGTGCGGGCTTGCCGTGGGGCGCACGATACAATGAGGCGATGCCGCCGAAAACGCCAAAGTCCGCCCCGTCTACCGAGAGCGATTCCGCCCTGAGCTTTGAGAAAGGTCTGGAGCAATTGGAGCGGATTGTGCGGGAACTGGAACGCGGTGAACTGGCGCTTGAGGATTCTATCGCGCTGTTTGAACAGGGCGTGCAGTTGACGGATGTTTGCCGGAAACAACTGGAGGACGCCGAGATGCGCGTGGAGATGCTGCGGCCGGGGGCGAAGCAGCAGCCGGGCACGGCGCCAGCCGCTGCGGCGAACGCGGATGCCCAGAATGCGGACATCCAGGACGAGGACCTGAGCGGGGACGGAGATGACGATGGCGAAGACCTCCCTTTCTGAAGCGGCGCCCGGGAGCGGCGCAGTACGCGGTGAGGAGGCGTCGATGACCGGCGGCAGGCGCTGGGCCACGCAGCAGCAGTGGATTGACGATGCGCTGGACCGTTTGCTGCCCAGCGAGGAGCTGTCCCCGGCGCTCATCCATCGGGCGATGCGCTACAGCGTGATGGCGGGCGGCAAGCGTATTCGGCCGCTGCTGTGTCTGGAGGCGGCGCGCACGCTGCGGGAGGAAACGCCAGGGATTGCCTACCCGGCGTGTGCCCTGGAGATGGTGCATACCTATTCGCTGATTCACGACGACCTGCCCGCGCTGGATAACGACGACCTGCGGCGGGGCAGGCCCACCTGCCACAAGGTGTTCGGTGAAGCGATGGCGATTCTGGCCGGGGATGCGCTGCTGACTCTGGCGTTCGAATTACTGAGTGAGACCCCGGGCGCGTCGGCGACGCAGCGCGCGGCGCTGGTGCGCGAACTGGCGGTGGCCGGGGGCACGCGAGGCGGCATGATTGGCGGGCAGGTGCTTGACCTGGAGGGTGAAGGCAAAGCTCCTACGGCTGCGTTGCTGGAGGGCATCCATCGCGCCAAGACCGGGGCCTTGTTGCGCGCGTCCATCCGCATGGGCGCGATTCTGGCTGGCGCCGCGGACGCGGAACTGGATGCGCTGAGCCGCTTTGGCGAGCACCTGGGGCTGGCCTTTCAGATCGTCGATGACATTCTGGATGTGGAGCAATCCAGTGAGGCCCTGGGAAAGACTGCCGGCAAGGATGTGTCCCAGCAAAAGATCACCTTTCCGGCGGTATTCGGACTGGAGGCGTCGCGCGAGATGGCCGCCACTGAGCGGCGTTTGGGCCGGGAGGCGCTGTCGGGATTCGGGAGCCGTGCCGATGGATTGCACGCGCTGGCTGACCTGATTGTGGATCGCACCGCATAGCCATGGCGGGCGTGCGCAGGATGCGGCTGGATGTGGCGCTGGTGGAGCGTGGACTGGCGGCATCACGTGAGAAGGCGCAGGCCATGATCCTTGCCGGTGAAGTGACCGTGAACGCCCAGAAGGCGCGCAAGGCGGGGCAGCCCACAAGCCCGGACGACCAGGTGTTGGTGGAAGAGAAGCCCCGCTACGTCAGTCGTGGCGGACTGAAGATGGAGGGCGCGCTGCGCGCCTTTGCGCTGCGGCCGGAGGGCTGGGTATGCGTGGATGTGGGGGCCTCCACGGGCGGCTTCACTGACTGTCTGTTGCAGCACGGGGCCGCCCGTGTGTACGCCTTGGACGTGGGCCACAACCAACTGGACTGGCGGCTGCGCACGCATCCGCAGGTGGTGTCGCATGAGGGCGTGAATGTGCGCTATCTGGATGCGGCCTTGATTCCAGAGCCCGCTGACCTTATCGTGTGTGATGTCAGCTTCATTTCCGTTACCTTGCTACTGCCCGCGTTTCCGCCATTGTTGAAGCCCGGCGGGCGCATGGTAATTCTGGTGAAGCCGCAGTTTGAGGCGGGCCGCGATCAGGTGGGGCCGGGGGGAATTGTGCGCGACACGGCCCTCCACCAAACCATTTGCCAACGTGTGGCCAGCGATGTGGAAGCCCTGGGTTTCTTCACGCGCATTGCCGAAAGCCCCATTACGGGCGCCGAAGGGAACAGGGAATTCTTGCTCTATGCAGAACGTCAAGACAGTAGGCCTGATTGCGAAAGCGAACGTGGAGGCCAGTGAAAAATGGGTGCCCAAGATCGTCACCTGGCTGCGCAGGCGCGGCTTCCAGTTGCGCATGGACAGTGTCACGGCTGGCTATCTTCATGAGCCGGGAGGTCTGCCTACCAGCGAGGTGGCGGAGGGATGCGAGTTGGTGATGTCGCTGGGCGGAGATGGCACGCTGCTGGCCACCACGCGCGTGGTACACCATCGCGATGTATTGATTTTTCCCGTGAATCTGGGCAGGCTGGGCTTTCTCTCGGCCATCCCGCCTGACCAGGTGATGGAAGAGCTTGACTGCGTGATGCGGGGGGAGTTCCGCGAATCGCGTCGGCGTTTACTGCGGGCGGAACTGTGGCGCGGCACCCAGCAGGTTTCCCATTACGATGCCTTGAACGATGTGGTGGTAACCAATTCCAGTTTGGCGCGGATGGTGGAGTTTGACCTGCGCGTGGACGATAGCCACATGTGCGGCTACAAGGCGGACGGGGTGATCATCAGCACGCCCACCGGCTCAACGGCGTATTCGCTTTCAGCGGGCGGCCCCATCATTTACCCTACGGTGGAGTGCTTCTGTCTAACGCCCATCTGCCCCCACATCCTCACCAATCGCCCAGTGGTGGTGCCGGATTCCAGCACGCTGGAATTGACGCTGAATTCGCGCAACGACAGCGTTTGGCTGACCATTGACGGACAGGTGGGCCAAATGCTGGAGGTGGGCGACCGCATCGTCTGCGGGCTGTCGCCCAAGACCGTTCGATTGGTGGCTCCACCACAGATGCACTTTTTCGATGTTCTGCGGGACAAGCTGAAGTGGGGCGAAGGATAGCGGAAGCGCCCCGGAAGCGCCCCGGTGGAGCCCCGGAAGCGCAGGGCGGATGCGAATGGGCTAGCGGGCCAACTCCGCGGCCAGGGCGTCCAGCCCGTGGCGCAGGTAGATGCTGGATAGCCGTTGCTGTTCCGGGGAGATACGCAGGCGGCGCAGACGTTCCGGCATGGCGGCGTCATAGCGGTTGGGCATCCAGATGGCGCCATCGGCGAACTGAACCTGACTGACGTAGCCCAGCATCTCGCCCAGTTTGATGGGAGTTTGGCCGGCGCCGGGAAGGTTCGGCTGCTCCTGGAATTGCAGAACGCCCTCTTGTTCCACGACAGCCTGAGCCCCGGGGGCGAGGCGGATCTGGTCGCCGGTGGCGGGCACGGTGCCCGCGTAGAACTCGCGGCCTTCCAGGTCACGAATGATCCACCCGATCTCCGCATAGATGATCTCTTTGCTGGAGCGGTTGCGCACCTGCAAGCGAGGCGAAACGGCTTCGTGGCCGGCGATGCGCACGGTGGCGTGGAGCGGCTCCAGCGGCGAGGCGGGCAGGGGCACGAAAGCGAACTGGACGGGGTCACTGGCGGGGATGGTGGTGGCTCGCCCGCGACGCGCCCAACGGAGGTCCACCCGCGGCAACTCGGACTGGCGGGCAATCCACTGGCGGATCTCCTGCCCCAGGGCCTCCTTGCCCTCAGTCTGCAACAGTGCGCGGAGGTGGCGGCGGTCCTGCTGGATCTCCATTTCCAGGGCGGTCAGCAGACGGCGGCTGTTGAGGGTGTTGTCGCCGGTGAAGCTGAGGTCAGCAAACAGCACCCCATCCAGCCGCAGGGCAAAGACGGGCTGCGCGCCTGCCGTGACCGGTTGCACCAGCCGCAAATCCACCTTGGCCGGGAAGCGTTCCCCAGGGCCGATGCGCAGGCCGGGCAAGGTGACGGTGGCGCGACCGCCGGCCGCGCCACTGTTGGACTGCAGCAAAAGGGTGACGCCGTGGATGGGCTGGCTGGAGACGTTCTGAAACTGGAGTGTGAGGTGCAATTCAACTGAGGCGGCGCTGCCACGCTGGACAACGCGCGAGCGGCCCCAATCCGTGTCCAGGTGGCGGATGGGCGCACCGGCGGGCAACTCCACGCGCAGCCTGTCGCGAAGGGCGGCATCGCGGGCGGCAGGCGATGGGTTTGCGGCCGGCGCCTGCGCGCGTGCAGGCGGCAAGACCGCCAAACCGAACAGCAAGCAGGGCAGCCATGCGGCAGCTAGCAGACGCTTCCAAGCGGGCCGTCCCATGCAGCGGCGGTTTGCGCGGTTACTCGTCCAGATAGACATGGGCCACCATCAACTGTCCGGTTTCCGAATCCACAAAGTCTGCCCGCAACGCACCGGACGCGCCGCTGAGGGTGGTGCTTGTACTTTGGTCGGGCAGTACAAGCGTGAAGCCGCCTTGCTGTTGGTGGACCCCTAACTGGCCGGGCGCGGACTGCAGGACCGCCTGGTCCGCGAGCGCCGGCTTCACCCAGCGGTGAGGCATCTGCCACCAGTAGCCGGAAATCATCAGCAACGAGAGCGCGGCCATCGCCAAGCCGGCGCGCCATCCGATGGGTGGGTGCAGGCGTCGTGGGCGCACGGCCTCGCCCGCTTCCAGGCCCAGCAGGATGTTGGCCTTCATGTCGCTGGCCAAGGTGTCCCAGGCGAAGTAGGGCGGCAGTTCCTGAAATCGTGGCAATTCGCCACGAATGCGCCGAAACTCCTGCTCGACGGCTGCATCCTGTAGGCGCTTCGGGGCCAGTCTTGCGCGCAGACGCTGCCACAGAGAGGCGTCGCCACCGGCGGCCAAAGCGTGTGAGTGCTGAGGGCGCATCATGCTTCGCCGCCTTCCGGGCGCGCGGCGTCGGGGCGCTTGGCATCAGCGTCCGCGGTGCTTGGCGCCGACAAGCCCGCCCGCCGCTTCAGAAACTTGCGGAACTTTACCCGCGCATTGGCAATGTGCGAGCGTACGGTGGCCTTGGAGCAGCCCAGCGCCTGGGCCACATGTTCAGCGGGGAGCCCCTCAACGTCGCGCAGCACCAGCGCGGTGCGCTCGCGCGGGGTGAGCGCCTGCAGGGCGTCCTGGAACAGTTGGTGGCTTTCGGCCCGCAGCAGCAGGCTCTCGGGATTGGCCGCGCGGCTGCCGTCGCTCAACTCCGGGCCATCGTCCAGCGCCACCTGAGGCCCCCGCCCGCGCCTGCGCAGAAAGTCAATGGCGGTGTTCGAGGCGATGCGTGACAGCCATTGCGCCGCCTTGTCGGCATCGCGCAGTTGGTCTTCATGTTGCAGGGCCTTGATGAAGACTTCCTGGGTGAGGTCCTGGGCATCGGCCACGTTGCCCACAACGCGATAAACCAGAACGAAGATGCGCTTCAGGTGAAGGTCAACGAACGCAGCCCGCCGGTCGAGGACCGGTTGGGCGGCTGTGTGGGCGCGCTCGTTCATGCTTACCTGGGCGACGGTCTCCATGCTCTAAAGGAATGACGATTTCCAGGGCAGAGCGTGGAAAAGAATTCTTCCTGTATTGTCGCGCAGGACGGAATGCGGCGCGGGATGGATTGCTGCAAGCGCCCTGCAAAAGGGAACGAAGCCGTGCCAAAGCAAACGAAAGGGCCGGTTGCACTCCGGGTGGAGAGCAACCGGCCAAGAGCAGAACGAAAGGCCCGAGGGTTACTCGGGGGTGTTCAGGAGCTAGAACATGAACTTGAGCGCGAACTGGATGACACGTGGCGAGCCGGCTCCGGTGATGCGTCCAAACTGCACCGCGGAGGCGTTGGTGTTGGGGTTGCCAAGGTTCACCCGGTTGAACAAGTTGAAGAACTCTGAACGGAACTGGAGGCGCATGCCTTCCCGAATGACAAAGTTCTTTGAGACGCCAGCGTCCACGGTGGCGTCGCCGGGGCCCCGGATGATGTTGCGCCCAGAGGTGCCGAAGGTGCCGACGGCGTTGACGGTGAAGGCGCTGGTGTTGAAATAGCGATCAATGAGTTCGCTGCGCGGACGGCTGGTGTCCAGGAAGGGGTCGCCTACCAGGTCAGCCCGGTCGAGGTTGACGGCGGAGCGGGAGTTATCCACGCCGCTGCCGATGGTGAGCCAATTACCGCTCACCAGGGTGATGATGCCGTTGGTTTCCCAGCCGCCGAACACCTGCCGGAGGAAGGGATTCATGCCGTTCAGCTTGGGCAGCTCGTAGACGAAGGAGCCCACGAAGCGGTGCGTGCGGTCAAGGTCAGAGGGGCCACGCTGATTGCGGATGTCGAAGGGATTGGTGGGATTACCGCCATCGTTTGAGGCATCGTCAATCATCTTCGACCAAGTGTAGTTGGCCAGCAGCGTCAGGCCCTTTTCAAAGCGCTTGTTCACGGTGGTTTGCAGGGCGTGGTAGATGGAATTGCCGCGGCTGCTTTGGTCCGCCACATTGGCGAAGGTGGGGAACAGCGGTCGGCGGGAATCCACAGTATTCCCCGGAGCGCCGAAGATGGCCGGGTTCAATTCGTTGGTCATGAAGAGGTGGTTGCCCTTTGAGCCAACGTAGGCCACGGTGCCAATCCAACTACCGAAGAACTGCTGTTGCAGGTTCAGGTTCCATTGCTGTGCCATCGCGTTCCGGAAATTCGGGTTCCACTGGGTGATGGCCATCGGGGTTACCCAGCGGTAAGCGGCAATCTCCTGGGGAGTCGTGGGCGGGTTGAAGGGGAAGGGGTTGCCGAAGCCCTGGTAAGGGTTGTCCACGCCTCCGGCCGGGTTGTTTGCCGTGAGCTTCAGCGAGAAGGGTTGGTTGGTGGAAATCTGGTTGTTGGCCTGTTGGCGGATTTGCGAATAGAAGATGCCGTAACCGCCACGGATGGCAGACTTGCCGCTTCCGGTTGGATCGAAGGCAAAGCCGAAGCGCGGTCCCAGATTCCCCCAGGAGGTGTTCAGCAAGGTGCGGTTCGTACCGGGGTCGCCAGGATAGGCGAGGCCCTGGGGCGCGGTGGGGAAGACCGTGGATTGGAAGCCGGGGCGGATTTGCGCGTAGCGATCCAGTTGATCTTCGAACGGGAACCAGGGGTCCCAGCGCATGCCCAGGTTCAGCGTGAGCCGACGGGTTGCCTTCCAATCGTCCTGCACGAACAAACCCAGTTCCACAACACGCGGCTTATTGGCGGCTTCAGCAATCTGCTCAAACTGGGTGATGGCGCCCAGCATCATGTCCGCGCCCGCATCTCCGGTGAAGGTATTGCGGAACCGGATGAAGGGGTCACCGCGGAAGAACTCCTGGAGGTCAAGGATGGAACGCCGGACATCGCCGCCAATTTTGATGAAGTGCGAACCCTTGCTCCAACTCAGCACGTTGGAGAACTGGTAGTTCTGGCGGAAGTGGTTGAGGGGGAAGCGGGAGAAGGCGTTGAAGTAGCCGTCAACCTGGGTGTGGATGGCGGCAGGGGCTTCGGCGGTCATGGTGCGGGTAAAGCCGGCGCCGAAGTCGTTCCAGGTCTGGTTGCCGGGCACGATGGAAATCTGGCGACGGTCAATGTCCGTGAACGAGAAGGTGAAGGTGTTGACGATGGTGGGCGACACGATGTGGGTGTCGTTCATCACAAGGCTCCAATTCTCGTAGTTGATGCGGGCGAGAAAACCGGGCTGGTTGCCGGTGGCTTCATCGAAATCGTTCATGTTGCGCAACAGGCGGCCGTTGATCTGGTTGGCGTTGCTGATGCGGTGGTCGATTTTGACGATGTACTGGTCGTCGTCAAGCCGCTGCTGGCTGATGGTGGAGAGCAGGCCGTTGGCGCCGTTGGGCAGGGGAACCATCGCCTGGAGGAAGCGGACGGCTGGCTGATTCAGGCGCGCAGTGGGAATGCGATTGCCGGCGAAGGTTCCACCAAGTGGGTCACGCAGCGGGGCGGCGCGGTTTGAGAAGTCGCCAGTGCGCTGGGCTTCGGTGTGGACGACGGCGGTGACGGCGCCCGGTGCGCTGCGCTCATTGGTGCGCTGCCAGGAGAAGAAGAAGAAAGTGCGGTCGCGCTTGATGGGTCCGCCGATGGTGCCGCCGTATTGGTTCCGCTTGAACGGGGGTACGCCGACGGCAAAGAAATTGCGCGCGTTCAGCTTGTCGTTGCGGAGGAACTCAAACAGGGTGCCGTGGAACTGATTGGTGCCGCTCTTGGTGACGGCGGACATGAACGCGCCGGCGTTGCGGCCGCGGTCAGCGCCGTAGGAATTGGTTTGGACGCTGAACTCTTCCAGTGCGTCCGGGGAGGGGAAGACCGAAGGGGTGTTGAAGTAGGGGTCGTGGTTGTCGCCGCCATCCAACTGGTAGTTGTTGGCATTGGTGCGGGAACCGTTGATGGAGACTGAGGCGTTCTGCGCCTGGCCCTGGCCGGCGATGCCTCCAACACCCGCCACCAGATACTGCAATTGCAGGGGATTACGGCCGTTCAGCGGCAGCTCGACGATGCGCTTGCTGTCCACCACTTCGCGCAAGGCGCCGGTGCGCGTTTCCACCTGCACCAGTTCCGCGGCAACCTCCACGCTCTCGGTGACTGAGCCCAGTTCGAGCACGGCATTCACCTGACGGTTCTCATCCACCTGAACGGCGATGCCTTCCTGGATGTAAGTCTTGAAACCCTCAGCCTGGACGCGCACGGTGTACGTGCCGAGGGGCAACTGAGAGATGACGTAATCGCCGGACTGGGTGCTGAGCGCGTTGCGCGTCACTCCCGTGCGGGTGTTGGTGACGGTGATTTCCGCGGCGGGGACCACCGCGCTGCTGCCATCGCGGACGGTGCCGTAGATGGTGACGCTTCCCTGAGCGGCCAGCAGGCCGGGGAGCAAAAGGAAACAAAGGATCGCAACCATGCGATGAAACATAAAGATCTCCTGAAGCGAACGAGATGGGCCGAATCTATCGTGAATCGGGGTGAAATGCAAACCGCGCTGGCGCTCATGGGCGAGATGGCTGGCGGTTCGGCAAAGACGGGCTGGCGGTTCGAGGCTGGGGTGTCGAGGCTGGGGTGTCGGGGCGGCTGGCCTGGACCGTCGGCAGGCCTCTGGTAAACTGAGATGTACCACCGCTGTACTTCCCGCTTAGAGCCGATCAGGAGAAATTCAACGCATGATTTCCGCAAACAGCCTGCGTCCGGGCATGGTGATTATTTTCAAGACCGAATT
>JALOKO010000575.1 GCA_025456495.1 Bryobacterales bacterium
CAGGTGAAGGACAAGCTGCACATCAATAGCCACCAACCGGCTGACCGCTTCTACATTCCGTTGAAGCTCACCTGGGATACCACCATCGCCGAGGCTGGCCAAACCACCTATCCCAAGCCCATCGAACGCGCCTTTGGCTTTTCCGAAGGAAAGAAGCTCTCCGTGCTGGAGGGCGCGTTTCAGATCCAGCAGGAGCTGCGCATCAAGTCCAATGTCAGTCGCGGATTCGCCGCCGCTACCGGGACCCTGCGCTACCAGGCCTGTAGCGACACAGAGTGCTATCCACCCGCCAGCGTTCCCGTCCGCGTCACCGTGGACGTCCGCTAAGCTGCATGCGCAGGCTGCTCATTCGCCCGGGAGCCATTGGCGATTGCCTCTGCGCGTTGCCCGCCTTGTACGCCCTGCGGGCTGACGAGACGGAAATCTGGACGAACGGCGCAGTGGCCCCCTTGATCCCTTTCGCCACCCGCGTGCGTTCGCTCGCCGGTACCGGCTTCGATCTCCTGGGGATTCCCGACGCCCAACCGCCCGCCGAGTTGCTTGCAACCCTCCGCCACTTCGACGAGGTGCTCAGTTGGGCCGGATTCTCCCAACCGCTGCTGCGCCAGCGAATCACCCAGCTTCCAACCAGGTTCCACTTCTTCCATGCCCTACCCGCCCCACAGGAGTCCGGCCACGTTACCGATTGGATGTTCCAGCAAACCCGGACCTGGCATGGCCTGCAAGTGGAACCCCACGCCAACGCCTCACCCGGCGGCCGCCGGTTCCTGCTGCCCCAATTCGCGATTTCCGCGGCGCCCCTGGTCTCACGGCCATTGGTCATTCTCCACCCCTACTCGGGAAGCCCCGCCAAGAACTGGCCCCTCACCTACTTCCGCGAGTTGGCCACGCGCCTGCAACCGCTGTGCGACATCCGCTGGTGCGCCAGCCCGGAGGATCCACTGCCCGCTGACCTCAGCCCGGATGCCTGGCGCCACAATCGCCTGGACCATCTTGCCCAGCACCTCGCCACCGCCCATCTCTATGTTGGCAACGACTCCGGCATCACCCATCTGGCCGCGATGCTTGGCATCCCCACTGTTGTGTTCTTCGGCCCCATGAGCCCATCCCGTTGGCTCCCGCGCGGTAGTCGAGTCTATCCAGTCTGTGCTCCCCAACCCGGACTCCCCGCCGCGGCAATCCCCTTTGACGCAGGCCTCCACGCCGCACAGGCCGCCCTTCAGGAGATCGGCATCCCAGCCTGATGTCGGCATCCCAGCCTGATGTCGGCATCCCAGCCCGCTCGCCATCCTCCACCCGCCCCGATCACGGGCGCCCGGGAACCCTTGCGCCCCGGGGACCCTAACGGCGGGGACACTGGTATTACCGTCGCTAATTCGGCTATAATCATCGCTACTAGCCATGAAGCCTACCGACAAGATCTGGTTTAACGGAAATTTCATCGCCTGGGATGATGCTCGGATCCATATCCTCTCCCATGTGATTCACTACGGCTCCTCCGTGTTTGAAGGCGTGCGCTGCTATGAGACCGCCGCCGGACCGGCCATTTTCCGGCTCGCGGAGCACACCCGCCGCCTGGTGGAATCCGCCAAAATTTACCGAATGGCGCTGCCCTTCACCGCAGAGGAAATCAACCAGGCCACCCTGGATTTGGTTCGCGTAAATCGCCTTCGTTCCTGCTACATCCGTCCGGTTGCCATCCGCGGCTACGGCGAAATCGGCGTCAACCCTCTCAAGAATCCGGTAGACCTCTACATCGCATGCTGGGAGTGGGGCAAGTACCTCGGTGAGGAGGCCATCAACCACGGCGTGGATGTCTGTATCTCCAGTTGGACGCGGCCCGCGCCCAACACCCATCCCACCTTGGCGAAGGCGGGCGGAAACTACCTGAACAGCCAGTTGGTGAAGATGGAAGCGCTCACCGACGGCTACGCCGAAGGCATCGTGCTCGACCACAATGGCGTCATCAGCGAGGGCAGCGGAGAAAACATCTTTGTCATCCGCGACGGGCGGGTCTTCACCACCCCCCTCACCTCGTCGATTCTGCACGGCATTACACGCGACTCCATCATGCGGATTGCCCGCGACTTTGGCTACGAAGTCGTGGAATCCTCAATCCCCCGCGAGTTCCTCTATCTGGCCGACGAGATCTTCTTCACTGGTACCGCGGCCGAAGTGACGCCGGTTCGTTCCGTGGACCGCATTCCCGTCGGCTCCGGCGATCGCGGTCCCATCACCGCCCGTATCCAGAAAGAGTTTTTTGATCTTGTTCACGGCGACAAGCCGGACCGCTATGGCTGGCTGTCGCCAGTTCCCGTCGCGGCCAGCGAGCCTGTGGCTGGATAGGGCCGCCACCCTACGCCCGCGTTGTCCGTTGAGGGGGCCGCCGTCCACGGTTGGCCCCCTCGCTCCATTGGCTCACCCTATTCGTTGGCATTCCAGATGTCGTGGGTGGTCTTCCATGTGCCATCCGCCTGCCGCTTCAGGATGTTAATGTACTTGGCGGTACTCACGCTCACTTCGCCGCCCTCGTGCGGCCGTGCCG
>JALOKO010000100.1 GCA_025456495.1 Bryobacterales bacterium
CCTGGCTGCGCAGACGCTGGAGTGGAGTTCCGCGGAACTCCCGGCGGATTACGGCTGGCCGGGCAACTATCGGGAACTGGAACAATGCGTACGCAACGTGCTGGTGCGACGGCGGTATGAGCCGCTGCGAATGGAGAAGCGCGCAGGGGATGGCGTTGAAGATCTGTTTGCTGAGGCGCGTCAAGCCACCTTGAGCGCGGAGGAACTGCTGCGGCGTTACTGCACGCTGGCCTATGCGCGGCTGGGCAGTTATGAGGCGGCGGCGGAACGGTTGGGGCTGGACCGGCGGACGGTGCGGGCGAAGGTGGACGAGGCGCTGCTGGGACGATTACGCATGCCTGTCGGCGGCGGCTAATAAGCGCCGTTGGCGCGCAGGATGACCCCGATGGTCTTCCAGATGATGCGCAGATCCATGCCGATGGACCACTGGCGGATGTAGCGCGTGTCGAGTTCCACACGCCGGGCATAGCTGGTGTCACTGCGACCGGAAACCTGCCACAGGCCGGTGAGGCCGGGACGTACGCGGGTGTAAACGCGGAAGCCCGCCGGGCCGTACTTCGGAACTTCGGCGTCCACGATGGGGCGCGGACCAATCAAGCTCATATCGCCCACCAGGACGTTCCAGAACTGGGGCAATTCGTCCAGGCTGGTCCGGCGAAGGAAGCGGCCGACGCGTGTGATGCGGGGGTCGTTCTTTAACTTGTGGGAGGCGTGCCACTCCGAGGCAAGTTCGGGGTGGGCGCGCAGGTACTGCTGCAGGCGCTGTTCACTGTCCCGCAGCATTGAGCGAAACTTCCAGAGGGTGAAGCGGCGGTTTCCCTTGCCAATGCGGGTATGGCGGAAGAGCACTGGTCCGGGGCTTTCCAACCGGATGGCGAGGGCAATCAGCAGGGAGAGAGGCAGCACCAGGGGGATGAAGAAGCAGGCGGCGGCGATGTCGAAGGCGCGCTTCAGAAGGGGGGCGGGCGGCTGCGTTCGCTGCTCCCAAGTAGGGAACGACGGCAGCGCGGTGGAGCGCACCGGCGCGGCCTCTACCTCCTGCACGACGTCAATCAATCTGCTTGCCATTGTCCCAGCTCACCCGGCGGCGGTGCGGTAGAGAATTTCTCGGTACAGCGCTTCCGTGGTCTCTACCATTGTCTCCAATCGGAAGCGTTCGCTGTAGGTGTGACGCCCGGAATGGCCGAATCGTTGCCGCAAGGGTGCATTTTCGAGGAGTTTACGAATCGAAACTGCAAGCGCGAGGTGATCGCCTGGAGGACACAGCAGCCCGGTTTCGTTGGCGAGGACCGCTTCGTCGACTCCGCCCACCTGGGAGGCCACCACGGGCAGACCAGCGCGCATGGCCTCAAGAATACTGCGGGGAAAGGCCTCTGAGCGTGTGCTGAGGACGAAGAGCTGCCCGGCGGCCAGGACGGGAGAGGGATCAGGCAGATAGCCCAGGAAGCAGATGCGTGCGCCGATGCCCAGCTGTGAGGCCAGGGCTTGCAGGCTGGGTTGCAAGGGGCCATCGCCAACCAGATGGCAGTCCCATTCGAGGTCCTGCAGTGTGGCCAGCGCGCGCAGCAACGTTGGGTAATCCTTGGGGGCTTCCATGCGGGCGACGCAGCAGATTCGCGGGGGTTGGGCGGCGGGGTTGGCCAACAGATGAGGTTCGACATCCGGCATGCCATTGTGGATGACGCGCAACCGGTGCGGCGGGGCGATGTGATGGTTCAGTGCCAGTTGGCGCTCCTGTTCGCAGACGCAGACGATGGCTTCGCACCAACGCGAGGCCAGCCGTTCAATGGCCGCGAAGATTGGGCCGGCGAGACGGGAGATACGATCGCCGATGGTGAGGCCGTGCGGGGTGTAGAGGGCGGGCAGGCGTAGCTGGCGGGCCGCGATGCGACCCACCAATCCGGCCTTGGCGGTGTGAGTGGAGACGAGATGAGGCCGGTAACTGCGGAGGGCCGCGGTGAGTTCGCGGATGGCCATGGCATCCTTTGCCGGGTGAATGGCGCGCTGCAGATGGCGCAGGGGATGAACGTGGATGTCGGCTGCTTGCAGGCGTTCGGTGACAGCGCCGTAGCCTCCCACGAATACGGCCGTTTCGTGTCCGCGCTGGCGCATGGCGCGGGCGAGATGCAGCACATGCATGCTGGCGCCGCCCACGGCGTCGGCGCGGGTGATAATGTAGGCGATCCTCATGCGGCGCCTCCGCGGGTGGCGGGCGTTGGCTTGCGCGAGAGGATGACCAGGAAGGCGAGCTTGCGAAAGAGCGCCTCGGCCATGGGTGTGGCCAAAGGCAGGCGCAGTAGGGGCAGCACCCAGGCGCGTCCGGGCCGTTGCAGCAGGCGGTAACGGATGTAGTCAATCTCGCGCAGTTGGTTGGTGAAGTGACGGCTGTAGGCGGCAAAAATTTCAGTGCGCGGACGATACACCGTGTAGGCGTCAATCCAGTTCAGTTTGTCGATGGCCCATTGGCGGGGCGTGGGCGATTCGTGCTTGTGATAGCCCAGACCCATCACGCGGAGCATCCAGGTGTAAAGGAAGCGCAGCCGGGACCCTCGTGGCAGCCGGTGCGCCAGTGGAATGCCGATGTGGCCTTCGCGCAAGACATCGCGGGAGGGGAAGAGGCTCAGTACTGTTCCGCCAGCAGCCAGCACGCGGTGAATCTCCGCAAGCACTGCGGGAAGATTTTCGACGTGCTCCATCACCTGGTTGTTTACGATGAGGTGGAAGTGGGAATCCGGGTAGGGCAGTCGACCGTCCACAATCTCCTGGACGAGCGAACCCAAGCGGCCCGCCGCCAGGGCTTCGGCCTTGGCGTTGGAGCCGGCATAGAAGACGTCAGCACCTTGGAAAGCAAGGCCGGCATCCACGCCAGCCTGCACCAGGCGTCCCGCGCCGCAGCCGTAATCCAACACACGCGCACCAGGGTGAGCAGCCGTGAAGCGCAACGCGAAATCCAGGACGAAGCGGTTGGTGACATCCATGGCGAATGGCGAGGGGGTTCAGTCCTCCAGGCGGGCGCCGACCTCGCGCAGCAGGGTGCGATAGAGCCCTTCCCATTGTGACGCGATTGCCTGCGCGGTGAACCGCTGCAAGGCATCCTTACGTGCGGCTTCGCCCAAGGCGCGCCGTTGCACGGAGGACAGGGCCAGCACGCGGGCCATGTTGGTGGCCAGGGACGCGGGGTGGTTGGGACGCGCGAGGAAGTCCCTTGCCTGGGGGCACAACGCCTCGGCGACGCCGCCCACATCAGTCGCGACACAGGGCAAGGCGGAAAGCGCCGCTTCCAACAGGACGACGGGCAGGCCTTCCACCAGCGAGGAAAGTACGAACGCATCGGCTGCCTGCATCAGCGCGGGGATGTCGTCGCGGGCGCCCAGGAACCGTACGTCCACGTCCAGGGCGGAGGCCAGTGCCTGCAGTTCCCGGCGTTGCTCACCATCGCCGGCAATCAACAAAGTGGCGCGAGGGCACTGCGTGGATTCCCGGGGCAGCTGCGCCATGGCCCGTAACAGCGACGCGTAATCCTTCTTCCACATCAGGCGACCCACGGCCAGGAAGGTAAAGGTATCGCCGAGGGCGAGGGCTGCGCGGGTTTCTTCGCGGGTGGTGGGGCACGGGTGGAAGCGGCTGGGATCCGCACCATTGCCGATGACGATGCTGCGGTGGGCGCGGATGGCGCCCGCTTGGCGGTGCCGTGCGGCAACGGCTTCGCTGACGCACACGGTCCGATGGCTGTAGGCATCACTGATGCGATACAGCGTGTCGCGCAGCCCGACGGCCGCGGAGCGCTGGCTGCTTTCCGCCAAGCTGTGAATGGTGCTGATGACCGCTGTTGTGGGACAAAGCAAACGGCCAAGCCGAGCCAGCATGTTGGCGTGGAACAGGTGGGCATGGATGATGGCAGGCTTCCCCTGGCGCAGCAGCCTCAGATAGCGCAGCAGCGCGGTGGGACGGGGCTTTCCTGGTTCCATCGCCAGCGTATGCACAGGGATGCCTTCAGCTTGCAACTCCGCGGCGTGGGCAGTGGGACTGCGCAGCGAGACCACGCTGACGGGCCATCCGCGCGAGCGCAACTGGCGGGCCAGCATGGCCACTTGCGCTTCCGCGCCGCCAAGGGCAAGGTGCGTCACCAGCAGCAGGACCGGGGGGAGGGCTGGCGCGGCAGTATCGTTCCTGCCGGAACCGGATAGGTTGTTGAGGCCGAGGCTAGACCGGGCGTTCATCCCGCGCCCCCCAGCAGTTGATGGAATAGATGGGCGTAGGCGTTTACCATGGCGTCGATGCCAAAGCGGCGGGCGTTCCGACGGGCTGCTTCACCCATAGCCTTGCGGCGCGTCGGATCCAAAGCCAGCGCGCGGAGTGCGCCTACCAGTTCCACAGGGTGGTGGGGAGCCGCCAGTAGGCCGTCCTCACCATCGGTGACCAGATTGGGCAAGCCGCCCACGCGCGTCGCCACAATGGGCAGGCCGGCGGCCAGCGCCTCCATCACCGCAAGTGGTGCGCCTTCCCAATGGCTGGCCAGCACGAAGAGGTCCGCTGCCGCCAGGGCGGGGGCAACGTCTGCCTGGAGTCCCAAGAAGTGGACGCGGTCTTGTAAGCCCAATCGAAGGACGTGCGCTTCCAGGGCGGCGCGCAGGCTGCCATCGCCCACCAGCAGAAGGCGCCATGGGGAGTCCGGGGCAAAGGCCTGGTGGAAGGCCTCCAACAGCCCCGCGTGATTCTTTTGTGGCTCCAGGCGAGCGACGCAGATGGCCAGGGGCGTCTCCGGTGAAAGACCAAGCTGGCTTCGCACGGCGGCTACGGCGGCTGGCTCCACGTGCGGGAATACTTCCACGCCATTGGGAATGGTGGCAGCCACGGGGCGTCCATAGACATGCAGAAAGCTCTGCGCCACTTCGTCGCCTACCGCCACCGGAGTGACGCCGCGCCAGAAGGCCCAACGGTGGATGAGCCTGCCTGGTAGATCCACTTCCCGTTGTGCGAGGTTGTGTACCGTATGGACGATGCGAGCCGCAGGCCAGGAAGACCAAGCCGGCAGCACATAGCGCAGCAGGTAGGAGTGCGTGTGGATGATGGCCGGTTGCTGCAAGGCGAAAACGCGGCGAAGCTGAGAGACCATACGGAGGTCCAGGCCACGGTGCTTTCCCAGGTGATGGACGGGCACGGCTGCCTCGTGGAGCGTGTTCTGAAAGCCTCCGGGAAACGCGTCATACAGCGATACCACTTCCGTGTGCCAGCCGTGCGCGGGCAGGCCCAGCGCCAGCGAAACAGCCACACGCTCAGCCCCGGCTCGCTTGAGTGTCGGCAGCAACTGCAGGACGCGGGGCTTCATGCGGATGGCCTCCGCCACCAAGCGCTTCCTGAGACGGACGTGATGAGCCCGAAGAGCAGCCAGGTGACTTTGTGATGCTCCCAGGTAAGGGTGGACACGCCAGCCGCCCACACCAACAGCATCACCATCCAGAGAGCGCGATCCGGGGCCTGCATCATCCAGATGTTGAGGCAGAGGGCGAGCGATAGCAGGCCAAAGCAGCCAAAGCCCATCAGCCCGCATTCCACCAGCACCGACAAGAAGGTATTATGCGCGACGGGCAGGAACCCCGGCACTTTGGGCTGGTTCAGCCAGGCGGCGATGGCGGTGGGATAGGCTCCGGCGCCTACCCCTTGCAGCGGGCGTTCTACCCATTGCAGAAGGCCCCCTTTCCACAAAACTTTGCGTGAATTCAAGGTGCCCCTGGTGAGTTCCCCGGGGATGGTGCTGAGGCGTTCGCGGGATGGGGAAGGCGCCATGGGGGCGAGGCTGAGCAAGAGCATGGCGAACAGGACGCAGGTGGCGCATCGATTTCCCACCGTCAGCGTGCGCCAGCGCAGCAGCGGATAGGCAAAGGCGAGCAGGGCTGCGAGGAACGCGGCTCTTGATCCGGTGAGTAGTAATGCGCCCAGCACCAATAGGGTGGACAGGTGGTACACCCAGCGCATGGCTCCCTTGGCGGTGAAGGCCAGATGGAGGGCAAGAGGCACGGACAGGGCCAGGATGACACCGAAGGTGTTGGGGTCAAAGCCAGCGGCGGCGTAGCGTTTGTAGTACGTTTGCAGGTTTGAGGCGTAGCGCGCAAAGGCGATGGCCGCTCCGGTGACCGCGCCCGCCAGATAGAACTGCAGCAACAAGCGCTGCCGCCAAGGGGAGGCGACGAACTCAACAATCAGCCACAGCATGCCCAGCAGTTGCGCCAGGGTAGCCACGCGGCTGACGGTGGCTTGCTGATCCAAAGACCAAATCCAGGTGAGGGCGGACCACGTCACGAATAGCGCGGCGGCGATGAACGCAAAGGGCGGCGGGGTGACCGCTTCCGGAAAAGCGCCAGCGCGTCGCGGTGCAGCGATGAAGCGAAGGACGACAACAACCACGCCGGCAGCGAACGCGGCGAGGCCGCTGGCCTTGGCAATGGTGCCCAACGCTCCCAGGTAGACGCCCTTTTCCCAAGGGATGGTGAAGACAAAGACGCAGAGCAGTGCCAGTGCAACGCGGTCCGCAGTACGACCAGTTGTGTGAGCCTGCGTCTTTGCTGTCGTGTGATTCGCAGTCCCTGCGGGCGCGTTCATGGGGCGACCTCAGCCTGGCGCAGAGCGCGGCGCAGCAGGAAAAGCTGTCCGCCAATTTGCGGCAGGGTGGAAAGGGCCAGGGCGGCCACGGCGCCGTAGAGTCCCCAGGCGGGAACCAGCCACCAACTGGCCAGCGCGCAGACGGTGACTGAGGCCGCAAACAGGGGCAGTTGTCCGCCGAAGACCCGGGTACTGGTAACGCCATAGCCGAGGGCGATGGCCACATAGCTAAGCGTACCTGCCACCATCGACGCCACCAACAGTGGCTGATAGAGGGCAAGCTCAGGCCGGTAGATCCATCGCAGCACCCAGTCCCCAATCGCGACGGAGGCTCCGATGGCCAAGGCCCCCAACACCAGAGCCATGCCCACGAAGCGAAGCATCAGGTGGCGAAAGGAAACCAAATCGCGTGCCTGCACGCTGCGCGCCAACCGCGCGGCGGCGCTTTGCCCCATCGCGTTCATGAGTGTTGAGCCTACGGTGATGAGCGTCACGACGGCCGTAAACGCGCCGAGTTCCGTGGAGCCAAGGTCCTGTTGTACGGCGTAGCGGGGCAGGTGCGTGTTGAGGGAGATCAACATCAGAATCAGTCCCAATGGCAGCGCGTCCATCAGGATCGCACGATGGTGAGAAAGGTAAGGTGGCCGACGAAGGGACGGCATGGCGTTGGCGGACTGCCGCAGGTCCAGGGACGCGGTAAGGTCGAAGCCCAGAAACACCAGCAGTCGGGAGCAAGCCAGCGCCATCACGGCGAAGAGCAGATCACCGGTAGTCCAAAGGACAAGCCCCAGCGCAACGAGAGAAACCAGCGTGCGCAGCATCATGGACTGGCCGACACGATGGATGCGTTCCTCGCGCTGCAGGGCGCCGTAGTAGAGGTCGCTGAAGGTTTCCGCAACCTGTCCGGCGCCGGTGAGGAACACCACCCAGGCGAAGACGCTATCCTCCGCAAGTACCGCGGCCACCAGGCCCATGGCGGCAAGCGTGAGCAAGCTCACCATATAGCGCACCTGCAGATAGGCGCGAAAGGGATGACGATGGCTGGCGTCCGTGGCCAGCACACTGCGGAGGTTCAGGTGGGAGAGCATGGCCAAAGGCGCGGTGAGGGCGAGAGCCAATGCGTATTCCCCCAACATGGCCGGGCCACCGAGTTTGGCGATCAGGCTGAGGATGCCCCACTGTCCGGCGGCGTAGATTGCGTTGCCCAGGAAGGCCCATCCGAAATTCGCTCGCAATGGCGGGGAGGCGGGAACGCCCGGAGCGGTGGCGATGTCCGGAAGTCCGGATTGGTTCAGGGGGGCGTCATGACGGGAAGCGGCCATTCCGATTGACGCTGCCGAGTGCATTCCGGCTAGGCGCGTTAATAACGCTGCACGATACTTTCAATCCCCTCGGCGGCGAGCTTCGCTTTCGTCTCTGTGAGTTTGGCGGGTGTTTCAAAGGGGCCCACCAGCACGCGGAAGAGTTCCTTTCCGGGTACTTCGGTGATAAAGGTTCGGTAGCCGCGACGTTGCAAATTCCCGGCCATCAGCTCGGCCTCAGCGCGTCCAATGGCGGCCACCTGCACGAAGGTGTCTCCCTTACGAGGAGTGATGACACGCACCCGGCTGTCGAGGATTTTCTGGGCTTCCGTGACCGGGGTTTTGGCGGGTGGCGCGGGATTGGCGGCAACAGTGGCCGAAGTGGCGACGGCGGGCTTGACGGTGCTGGTGGGGGTGGGCTGTGTGGGCGCTGGCGCGGCGCCAACCGCGTTGCCCGTGTTCGCCCCAAGAGCTGGAACGGTGGATGTCTGGCCCTGCGTGGGAGACGCATCAGCGTTTGGCGATGGCTGGGAGGCTGCGCTGGCTTCGGATGCGGACTCTGACACCAGGGTCCCCGATGCGGAGGGTTTCGCGTTCTCGGCCATCGCGCTTCGGATGGGGGCGCGGGGACCAGGATCTTCCACCGCCACCCGGTTGTTGGATTCCTGTGGGTCTGCCACCACTACGGAATTGAGCCCCAACACGTAGCCAAGCGTTAGGAAAATCGCGAACAGAATGATGAGCACAAAGAAGCCGCTCACCAACTGGCGGTTCCCCAGTACAAGTTCGTAGTGGCCATCTTCACTCTTTGACATAGCGCCTTCCCGCACGGAACAAAGAGTTCCCGCTTTGTTCGGGGAACTATTCTGTTATACCAGCCTTTTCCTTCAGAATTCTGGTGACCGCGGTGAACACATCCACAGGAATCGGAAATACCACGGTGGAGTTCTTTTCCGCGCCAATTTCCACCAGCGTTTGCAAGTAACGGAGTTGTAGCGCGGCGGGCTCCTGCTGGATCAGCTTGGCGGCTTCGGCCAAGCGCGCGGCGGCCCCAAATTCGCCCTCGGCGTGAATCACCTTGGCCCGCCGTTCGCGTTCTGCCTCGGCCTGCTTGGCGATCGCCCGGATCATCTGGTCAGGCAGGTCCACCTGCTTCACCTCCACCATGTTTACCTTGATGCCCCAAACGTCCGTCTGCTGGTCCAGGACGTGCTGCAGACGGAGATTCAGTTGCTCGCGCTCACTCAGCAATTGGTCCAGTTCCACTTCACCCAGGACGCTGCGCAGGGTGGTTTGCGCAAGTTGAGAGGTGGCGTACAGGTAGTTGGCCACCTCCACCACCGCACGGATGGGCTCCACCACGCGGAAGTAGAGAACGGCGTTTACCTTGACGGTGACGTTGTCGCGAGTAACCACATCCTGTGAGGGCACATCCAGGGTTTCCACGCGCAAGGACAACTTCACGATACGGTCAATGGGTCTCCAGACGAAGATCAGTCCGGGACCGACGGGCCGGGGATTCAGGCGCCCCAGGCGAAAAATGACTCCGCGCTCATACTCGTTGAGGATGTGGATGCAACTGAAAATCCAAAGCAGAAGAACCAGCGGGATGATAAAGAAGGGACTCATGAGAACTCCTTGCCTGGGAACGGATTGACCTGGGATATCGGTTGACCGGGAAACGGATTGGCACGGGACATGGGGCGAGAGTAGCAGCGGTTTCCGGCGCCGTCTTCGTGCGATACCAAGGGCCTCAGGTTGGGGTTTGGGCCTGGACCGGCTCGGGCTCCACGGTGAGCGTAAGGCCATGGATTTCCACAACAC
>JALOKO010000576.1 GCA_025456495.1 Bryobacterales bacterium
TTTCGCTCCGCGCTTCTTGCGCATCGGTTCAACTGCTGCTGTTCTGTTTAGTTGGGCGCCGTTGGGCTCTCCGTTTCTGTCTGCAACAGACCCTCCAGATAGAGCTTGTCCGCCGAACGCACAAAGGCCTTCACCGCCGGAAGGCGCAAGGAAAGCGCTAGCGCGGGCAGCCCCCTTGCGATGAGCGTAACCATCCCCTTGGTGGCTTCCTGCCCGCTACTCCGATCCAGCAGCCACCAGAGAATTACTCCCAGATGGGTGAGATACAGCAGCCGCCCCAAAGACCCCGGGAGTGGTTGTTTCGGGGCATCCGACGCCCCACGAACAGCATCATCAAAGACGCCCTCGACGCGCTCCCTGGAGAAGCGTGTGCTGGTGGCAAACAGGCCATCGTCCCCGTGGCCGGCAATCACCGGTACCAGTGCCCGCAACGTCTCCCGGTGGGGCCAGAGCACCTCAAGGCTTAGCCGCAGGGCAAATAGAAAACGGTCCCGCCATCGTCCCTCGGGCATCGTAACCGCTTGCTCCACCAAGCGCAGAGAGAGTTCGTCATAGAGCGCCAGCACTAGCGCCCGCTTGCTGGGAAAGTAGCGATACAACAAACCAGGGCTTACCCCCGCTCGCTCCGCCACCTCCCGCAAGGTCGCGGCCTCGTAGCCGCATTCCGCGATCAACTGGATGGCGGTCTCGTACAGGCGCGTTTTGGTTGCCTCGCCCTCTGCGCTCCGCCCCGCCGGTCGGCCTCGTTTGCCGGGTTTGCAATTTTCAGTAAACATGTTTACTATTAAAAAGCAAGCGCCGCCCAATCGCAATCCGCACCTTTGGCGCCCCTGTGGATCCAGCAGCAGGCACTCCCGGAATTGCAGGCCCGGCGCACCGTTCATCGCGGAGGCAGGCTTATGAAAATCGTTATTCCTGGTGGTTCCGGCCAGGTAGGCGCCGTCCTGGCGCGGGCCATGCATGAGGAAGGGCATGAGGTGGTCGTGCTGAGCCGTCAACCCGGCAGCCATCCCTGGCGCGTGGTGGAATGGGATGCGTCCACCCTTGGCCCTTGGCAGCAGGAGATCGACGGCAGCGATGTCGTCATCAATCTCGCGGGCCGCAACGTCAACTGCCGCTATACGGCCGCGAACCGGGACGCGATTCTGCGCTCTCGGGTCATCAGTACCCAACTGGTAGGGAAGGCAATTTCCCGGGCGCGCCGCCCACCCGCCGTTTGGCTGCAGGCCAGCACGGCCACCATCTACGCCCACCGGCTTGATGCCCCGAACGACGAACAGACCGGCATCCTGGGTGGCGGAGAACCCGGCGCCCCCTCTCATTGGAATTTCAGTATTGAAGTCGCGCAATCCTGGGAGCGCACGCTCGCGGAGGCCCCGGTTCGAGGAACGCGGCGGGTCGCGCTCCGCTCCGCCATGACCATGAGTCCTAACCCTGGCGGCGTCTTCGATACCCTCCTGGGTCTGGCACGCCATGGTCTCGGGGGCCGTGCCGGTGACGGGCGTCAGTTCGTCTCCTGGATCCATCACCAGGACTTCGTGCGGGCTATCCATTGGCTCATCCAGCGCGACGACTTCGATGGCGTCGTCAACCTGGCCGCCCCAAATCCCCTGCCCAACGCTGACTTCATGCAGGCCCTGCGCGCCGCCGCGGGCATCCGCATCGGGCTTCCGGCCAGCCGCTGGATGCTGGAACTGGGAGCCATCTTTCTGCGGACAGAGACGGAACTCATCCTCAAGAGCCGCCGCGTCGTTCCCCGCCGTCTTCTCGACAGCGGCTTCGTCTTCCACTTCCCGCATTGGCCCGCCGCCGCGCAGGATCTCTGCCGCTAGCGAACGAAGGACGCGTATTGAGAAAGGGACTGCCGGAACCAGTCCCACGCGGCTCCCTCGTCGGCCAATCAGCCTCCCGGCGCATGCGATGAGGGGGTATCAAGCGTGGCGGAGATCCTGCGCATTGCCGAAACCTGCCGCTGGGACGGGTTGCCCGTGTGAACCTACCGGACCTGCTACCAGGCATCGCAGACCGTAAGCGAAGCCGATTCTTGCCGAAAAACGAAAAAGGTACGATTGGCCCTTGGCGCGAAGCTTGAAAGAGGGACACGCGAACCTTGTTTCGAAGCCGTTTCCTGGTTCTGTCACGGACGAAGCGTTGGATGAGATTTGGTGGTTTTTGGTGCGCTGGATGGGTCCTTTCCATGGTGTCTAGATGGTGCCGACGGGGCCGGTTTCGCTTGTGGGGGCGGGTTGCGGATTGGGTTCGTTGCTCTGGGGTCGCCACAGGCGTTCTAAAAAACCGCGCCCATGTCGGCGAAGCACCGTGGGTGAGTCGTAACGCTGCCAATCGGTATGACAGGGCAGTCGATTTAACGATTGATCGATTGTATTCATGATCTCTCCTTACTAAAAACTCAGAGCATCATGAATCCCCTCACGGGCGAATCATAACGCCCTGAAGGGGTGGTCGTTGAAGGTAACGGATGCTGAAAACCAGCACACATCAGTATGAAAATGACATGCTGATGGTATTAAAAAAGAAA
>JALOKO010000577.1 GCA_025456495.1 Bryobacterales bacterium
GCTTCCCGCGGCGCGCGTCCGTCCACCCGCCAGCTCCGCCGTTTAGGGAACCCGCACTGCAATCGTGACGTCGCTCCGGCTGCGGACGCCGTTCTGCTCAATCACCACCGGAACCTGCGGCCCGGGTACGACGCCCGCCGGCACAAACGCGTTGATCTGGAATAGCCCCACGAACTGCGGGGCCAGTCCGGCGAAGTCCACCGGCGCTTCCACTCCGCCGATGCTCACCTTCACTCCCGCAACCGCCCGCCGCAACGCGTCTTCGCTATTCTCGCCCGTGCGCGCCGCCGGGTTCGTGGCCCCCAGCCCATTGCAGTAAATCGTAATCACGCCGCCGATTGGCGCCGGCTGAGAGTCCCGTCCCGGAAAGGCGCCTTCCGGCTGAGCCACTGAATTGTTGATCACCCCATCATCGCCACGCAACTTCACGTTCAGCGCGGCGGCTCGTCCCGGCCCGAAATCGAATGTGAAGATCGCGGGCGTCACCGGGGCCAACGGCACATCCACCGGCTCACTCTGCAGGATCCCGTTGGTGGTTTCCGCCCGCACCACCACTTCCACCAAGCCTGCCTCTGGCGCCTCCCATGGCACCTGGGCATTGATCTGCCCGTTGTAGATCAGGCTGCCGTCGGCGCCCTGTGTTGGCGGCTGGCCGCCCACATAGAACAACGGAGCCTCAATGCCGCCAACCAGCACCGTCACGCCATTCAGGGTGCGGGGCAAGGGGATGGCCTCGGCTGCCGCTTCGAATGGCGCCAGCGTGCTCCCCTGCACCGTGAACCCAAGAGGACTTCCAAACAACGAGATGATGCTGCCCCTGGAAATCGCCTGGCCCTGCTCAAAGCTGGCCCCGTTCACCACGCCAGCCGGATAGACGTGGGGCGTGCCGAACAGGGGCGCCAGGGACGCCGCCGTATAGGGCCCCGCGGGAGTGGCGGAAACACGGTATTCATAGCGGACACCCGCTTGCAGTGCGTTGTCAACGAAGCTCAGCGTGCCCTCGCCCACCGTACCGGCAATCTCCCAGCGCGAGGAGCCCTCCACCCGCCGTTCAATCCGATAACCGTTGGCGCCCTCGACGCCCGTCAAGTTCACGCGCGCCTGCCCGGGTGCAACCCGCGCGCTGTTGAGCGTCAAGGGCATCGCTGGCGTTGTCAAGTCGCTGGACGACAGCAGGTTGTCGTTCTCGTCGTACACATACTGGACACCGCTACCATTCGGCGGCACCACCCGAAACAGACGGTTGACAGAGTCATAGCGATGGCTTTGCCCGGATAGGCTTAGCCCAAGCAGGCTCACCACGGCGATTGCTGCAAAGCGTGTGAAGGTCTTCATGGCGCGTGTCCCTTTCCTAGAAGCTCGTCAGCAGATTGTTCGGGTTATTCGGCACAGGCACCGCCGCCAGCCGCAACGAATCCAGATAGAAGTTCCAGTGCAGGAACTCACCATAGGCCTTCACACGATTCCGGTTCAGGAAGTCCATGCCCGCATTGCCGTCTTCCACCGGCTGCGGAGGTCGCACTGTTGCATCACCTGAACTCGACAGCCATCCCAACGCAAGCGGTTGCGTAAGCTGGCTCGCACCCAGCCCAATCACAAAGTCTTCCGATGCCGAACTGATAGCCTTGCGCAGCTTGTCCTTGCTGGCTTCCCGGGCAAGTGCTCTTTCCAGCGCCCGGCGGCTGAATCGTTGCGCCACCGGACGGGCCGCGTTCCGCCCCAAGGCCTTGCCCATCGCGGAGCCCACCCGCCTACTGGCGGGACCCAATACCGTGCCCGCCCTGGTACCAACTTTTCCCATAAGTGCGCCAATTCCCGTAACCACCGCCAGTTCCAGCGGATCCACCGGTTCCCCGTTCAACCCCTTGCCAACCAGATACTCAGTGGCGGATGCGGCTGCCCCGGCGCAGGCAAAGCATCCGGTGGTGGACGCAACCAGTCCCCCTACCGCCCCTCCAATCGCCGCACCGGCGTAGGCTTTCCAGCCGCTGAACTTGCCCTTGATGAGATCTGAAGTCGCCTGCACGGCCACACCCACCACCGCGCCTACAGCCGCGCCAAGCAACTGCCAGAACTTGCCGCTGGGGTCAAAGCGATTGATGGGGTCAGCCCCCGCATAGGCATAGCGGTTCAATGTCCCGATGCGTTCAATCTCGCCAAAGTAGGGGTCCTCGGAAAGGAAGCGCTTGGCGGCCGGCGAGTACCAGCGCGCCCCCATCAGGTTCAGTCCGCTGGGCGTTGTCAGAATGCCAAACAGACCCTGGAACAGGAACAGCGAATCCGTATTCCCACTGCGCCCCGTGATCTCACCATATGGGCCATAGCTGACTCTGCCACTCACCTCGCCCATCCCATTGCTGAAGGCCACCACACTGCCGCGCTGGTCGTAGTGATAGACGCGAATATCTCCTGAAGGACCCACCTCGTAGGCCAGCCCCACTCCCCAGACATAGTAGGTATCCCCCGTCGCCCCGCTGCCGCTATCCCGCTTGATGAGCACTTGGGAGAACTCACCCGTCG